>NZ_JBARVX010000497.1:0-7663 GCF_049646505.1 Microcoleus sp. | reverse complement strand
CAGATCAACCATACAGGGGCGTGCGGCACGATATGATTGAGGGAAGATTTGGTGATAAGGACGAACTATTTTTTGAAGTTGACTTGATTGCTGATAACGGCTTAGAATTACCTGTTGATGCTCTGCTAGATACAGGTTTTTCGGGCTGGTTAGCAATGGATATTCAGGATTTAGAAGGACTCGATTGGACTTATGTTAGGCGGCAAGAAATGCGGACAGCTAAGGGAGAATTTGATTTCGATATTTATGCAGAAAAAATCAGAATTGAGGGTCAAGAATTTGACATTCCCGTTCATGTAGGCGCGGGAGTACCGGAAATTTTAATCGGCCGCCAGTGGCTGAAAAATCGGCGGTTAGTAGTTGATATTTCGGCGGGTGTTTTGACATTAGAAGCGAATTAATAGCAAGATGACTTTAAAAAGTTTTGATATAGTAATAGTAGGAGCAGGCCCAGCAGGCGGTCACTGCGCGAGAATATTAGCAAAATCCGGCCGCAAAGTCTTGCTTGCCGAACAAAACGACAATTTTAATAAAAACGACTTTTCCAGCGCCGCCACACCTCTAGAAACCCTCTCTCAATTCGATTTACCCGAATCAGTAATCGGCAGTTATTGGCACAAACTGACTATTGAAACCAGCAAAGTCAGTCAAACTTGGGAGTCTCCTAAAAGTTTGGGAGTTGTCTTGAATTTTGCTAAATTTAGAGCATTTCTCGCCAGTGAAGTTCAGGGAAACGGAAGTGAAGTTTGGCTTGGTTGTCGCTACATAAAACACTCCCAAGCCAGCGGCGAAACCATCGTAGAATTCAAACAGCTATCCGACGGTCAACTTATCAAAGCTAGCACTAAAGTTTTGGTTGATGCTACGGGTTTTGCGAGGGCGATTATGTACGAAAAAGAAAAAGATAAGCCTAATTTTTTATCGGGAACCGGCATCGAATATTTAATTGAAGTGGAACCGGAAATTTATCATAAATATGCCAATGATTTAATCTTTTTTTTGGGCGATAAATGGATGCCGAAGGGTTATTCTTGGATATTTCCAATGGCACAAAATCGCCTGAAAGTTGGTGCGGGCCGCATTTTTTTAGATCCGAAAAATGTGAAAAGTTTGGAACCTTTGAAAAAATATATCGATTTGCTGATTGATGAATATCTGAAGTCTAAAAATTATACAATTATTGACAAACACGGTTCTACTCTGAAGTACAGTCAGGGTTTGCGGGATATTTATTACAAGGAGAATATAATTGCGATCGGCGATACTGTCTCCACTGTAAATTTTTTGGGCGGCGAGGGTATCAGACACGGGATGGATGGTGCCGAAATTGCGGGGAAATATATTGAAAAATATTTGGACGGGAAAATCTCAGATTTTGGAGATTATGAAACCCAAATGCACCGCAAGTTCGATCAAAAATGGCATATTTCGGAAAGGTTGGCGGTGAGAAAGTATATCGATGATGTTAATGATGAACTTACAGACAAGGCAATTTCTTACTTAAAGTACATGAAAACTGATGATGTGATGGATATTTTATTTTATTACAAGTTTGAGAAGATTTATAGAGGATTTGGCGGTTATTTGGGGCGGAAATTTCAGGGTTTGGTGCAGCGGCTGAGAAAAAGTTTTTAGCAATTATCTAAATCGTCATTAAGTTTGTTTGTCGTGAGGAATTTATTTCTTCCGAATGCGGACTAAATTCCTCACTATGAACCTAATTTTGTGGTTTTTACTGAGGACTTTAGGATGGAAAACTTAATAACTTAAGCACTTCCTGCACTCCTCTATCCTGTAAGTTGCGAGATAGAAGGAGGCAGAGCCTCCGCACCTGCATTACCAGGCAGAGCCTGGTAACGAGAAATCGCTTAAGTTATTAAATTTTCATTCCTTAGTCCTTCCGAATGCGAACTCAATTCCTCACTGCGAACCTAGTTTTAAGGGGTTTTCCTTTGTGATTTGAATGCGGGGTAGCGACATTAAAGAATCGTCTAAACTGCTAAAGTTTGACCTATAGGATACACCAAAAGTATACCCAGTCGCCCCGATTAAATGTTCTACAATTTTATCGACATCGCCGTAAGGATAGGCAAAACATTTAACAGATTTTCCTAATCCCTGTTCCAAAATAGCGCGAGATTTTGCTCCTTCACGCACAATTTCTGTGGGCGACAATGCAGTCAGAGGTTGATAGGTAGCAGACATCGAACCGAATTCAATTCCTGCATCCCGCAGTTGTCTAATTTCTGGCCATCCCATTAAGTTTACTTCTTCACCTTCGGCTTTTTCCCAACTATTTGTCTTTCCAATCGACTCGGCTACTAAAAAAACAGTTGCTGTAAAATCATAGCGTTTTAGCAAAGGCCAAGCATATTGGAAAAAGTCGAGATAGCCTCCGTCAAATGTTATCAATACGGCTTTGCCGGGTAAAGGAGTTTTATCCCGTTTCGCACTTTGCCAATTTTCCCAACTCGCACTGTAATAACCCTGATTTTTGAGATTTTTTAACTGTTGTTCAAAAATCTGGGGAGTAATTGCGTCTAAACCGTCAGGAGAAATGCGGCGGTAGGAGAGAATCGGGAGTTTTTTTGTAACGCTATGATTCTCGGAAAGTTGAGGTTTCACCGAGTGATAAGGTTCTCGATAAGAAGATTTTGAGCCAATGATTTCCGGTGCGTAAAATACTTGTTTTGGTAATTCGTTTTGTTGGGGAATTTCCATTGTTGTTTCCCCGGCGATTGCTGCTGCTGATGCGATTTCTCGTAGGGCTGCGGCTGGGAGTGCGGCGCGGCGGCTGATACTGGTGCCGATCGCACCCGATCGCCTGCCGAACATCACCGCAGTTGGCGGGTAAATGCCACCATAACCCTCTGCATTCAACCATTCGGGCTGATTCGACCTTTGGCGGGCAGCAGAGGCTAAGCGCGATCGCAGCGATTGCTTGCCGTCGAGCGGTTTTCCCAGCAAAGCTTCTCGCACGGCGGCGACGCACAACTCAAAACCGCTATTTCGAGTAATTGTCGATCGCAATTTTTGAGCAGAAACAAAATTATTTTCCACCGCAACCGTGACTCTACCGATAGCAACGCCGCCGACTTTCACCAGCACATCTATTTCAGAAAGCTCAACTTTTATATTAGGCAATTCCTCGCTAACTTCTACAGCAATTAAACCTTTTTCAAGCGTAATTGTTGGGACTTTTTCTGCTATTTCTGATTGATAAAAATTATCTAATTGCCAATTTGGGCGTTCCCAAAAATCTTGGAAAAATAGCGTCCAATCATGTTTGGGGCGCAACGGTTTCAGCAAAGTTTCCCACAATCTATTACCTTTTTCGCAGCGATTGCGTTGAAAGTAGCGATCGAGAATTGGCCAAGCAAACTGGGCGGCGATCGCATCCGCCAACACCGCACCAGCCACAATCCCGTCGCAGACTGGCAATTCCACAACACCGAGTTTAATGCCTTCTAGTTGAATTGTACAGTGCAGGCGATCGTATATTTGCAAAGTGTAAATATCCGAAATTGGTTTGCTCGCTTCTACCGTAACTTTCCAGGCAATTTCACCCTTGACTCGCTTAATCTTATCTAAAATATCTTTAATTTCATTTCTCGTAAAAATTTTATGATATTTGTGAATTTTACTACTTTTAACCTCTCTCTCAATTCCTTGGTGCCAAGGTAAATTTAAACTGAGACTAGCTGCTTTTTCTTGATAAAGTTCCAGCATTTTTTCGTCATACTCAATACCCATAAAGTGACAAAGCTCTTCTAATTTCTTGACTTTATTATCAACAATTTCCTCATACTTGACTAATATATGATTAGAATTCTTAGCATATTTGTGGCTAATTAACGTCGCCTCCTTCCAGCGGTGGATACAGTGGTTTAAATCCCAACCAGGCCCCCACAAATCATGAGAATTCCTAGTAGCCTCATGCAGAGAAGCTATTGTATCCATACCGTTTCGCAAAATATGTATGAATTTCGCATCCGGTAAAAATCGCTCTATGTCATCAATAAAATATATATGTTCCGGCGTTTTTTCCAACCAAATGCTTTTGTTTTGTTCCGCAGCCAAACCATCCAAAACTCCGACAAACCAACTAACTTTAGTTCCCAAATTTTGACTGTCATCAAAACCTTGCAAAAGTTCAGGGCGATTAATCTCATCTTTAAAAAAAGCTTCCATTCTACCTGGCAACTTTCCCGCAAACTTCTTGTACAGTAAATAGTGAAAAAACTTAGATTCAGGAAAAGATATAACTTCAGGATGAGCAGCCAATAAACTTTGCAGCATGGTTGTGCCGCTTCTCGGAGAGCCTATTAAAAATATTCGTTTCATTTTTATAGCTGATAAATGGTTTGTGAATTAGATTTTTTTTATGAACCGCAGAGAGCGCAGAGGACACTGAGGAAGAAAAGAAAGAGGTATGATTAATGTTCATCTCTGGGAGTTATGCAGTTCGTCAAAAATCCTAACTCCAACTAAAATCCTCCTGCAACAAATCCGAAAGTTCCTGATTGTAAGGCTTGAAGTAATTAGTCAATTCTTGTGCGATTTTCGGTGGCATTTGGCTGTATTCATAGACATGATTGATTTCATATTCTTTACTTGTACTCTCACTAATATTCAGAAAGTTCAATACTTCGGAAAAAACTTTGCCTGTCTGCGCGTAAAAATCTTCGCTCTTGATAATTAGCAACTGTTCTCTCGGAAAATAGTCGAGCCAATTTTTGATTTGTTCTACATAAATTCCCCGCGACAAATAGGAATAATGTTGGTGATTGAAACTGTAATAATTTTCGTCTGCTTTGATTTTTTCAATCTCACCTTTGAGCCGATCGCCCTCTGAGGCGATCGCTTTTTCAAAATCCAACTTTTCGCAGCCGTTCGCCACTTCTAAATGATAGTGCATCCACGCTCGTTTTACAGGGTTTCGCAGCATTACAATCAGCTTAACATCCGGGAAACACTTGTAAACTCGCTCCGCTACTAAAGGATGATAAATATAGTAAGCAGTCATCTCCCACAGGAACACTTTCTCACTCGCTACACTCCGCGTCAACTGCTTGCTGTACCACTCAACACCGCGCTCGAAATTTAATTCAAAAAAGTGAATGTCCCGCGAACCTTCTTTGAGCATTTGCAAGTGATTTGCGAGATAACCGTATAGAGATTCCGTGCCGCAGTTTTGAGCGCCAATCATTAAAAAGTCAGGTTTTTGCTTGTTTTCCAACTGAGTCAAAATCTTGGCGCAGCCGGGATTATTCTTATCCAAATCGTAAGTTGCAGCGGCTGGTTCGGCTAAATCTAGAAGCGGCATTTTGCCCTCAAATTCCCAGCGGTACGGCGGACAAAGAATCGTTTTTTGGTTGACAGTCGATCGCACGTACAGCGGATAAACCTGCCAATGATAATCGTAGGCGTAAGCCAAAGTTTCCTCGTAAACCCCAACATTCACGTAATACTGACCGTTTCCTAAATCCAGCCTGTCTATTTGCAGCCTGATTTTGCCTTTCCCCTTTACAAGCGGCAGCAGTCTGCCCATTTGATTAGTATTAGTCTCAAAACAACTTTGACCATCATCCCTGCTGATTGTCACGGCAAAAATAGCAGCAGAAATTTCCTGGGACACCGAATAATAGATTTCAATGCTAATAGCATCACCGCTATCTATTTCTGCATTCGGAAATACTTTAACATCGGTAATTTCTACTTCCAAAGAACCGAAGCGATTCTGATTACCTCGCAGTGGCGAGCCGCTAGTTGTAGCTTCAGCACCGCGCAGGGGAGTGCGATTTTCTGTGGACGATCGCATTTCTGACAAATACTGACCGACTACTACTTCCGGTTCCCCATAGGCCACGATTTCACCTGATTTTAGCCACAAAGCCCGATCGCACATTTTCTGAATTTGCGACGCAGTGTGAGAAATCAAAACAATCGCACATCCTTGATTTTTAAACTCAGTTATCTTGTTCAAACATTTAGTTTGAAAAGCCACATCACCAACCGACAAATGTTCATCAACTAACAGCACTTCGGGATCGGTATGCACCGCCACCGAAAAAGCCAGCCGCATTTTCATCCCCGTACTGTAAGTCCGCATCGGGCTGTCAATAAACTGTTTTAACTCTGCAAATTCCACAATATCGTCAAACCTGCGCGCCACTTCCCGGCTAGTCAAACCGGCCACCACAGCACCCACAAACACGTTTTCTCTGCCCGTTAGATCCGTGTGAAAACCCGCACCCAAATCTAACAAACCGCCTATTCTGCCGTTCACTTTAATAGTTCCTTCCTCAGCCTGACCAATCCCGCCGACAAGTTGCAGCAGCGTTGATTTTCCCGCCCCATTCTTGCCAAGAATTCCCAGCATTTCCCCAGGAGAAACAGTAAAATTTATATTCCGCAGCGCCCAAAAACTCGCCTCCGGCTTCAGTTTCCACCAACCGGACAAAGCTGCCTCCATAATGGTATAAGGTTTCGCGGCAGAGTAGCGGTTAAAACGCTTACCCAAACCCTTGACAATAATTGCTTCTCGCATTTATAATTCCTCCACAAAACGATCGCTTTGCCGTCTAAAAATTCCCAGTCCGATGGGCAAAAGAGCCGCCACAGCCAAGCTCAAAACTAACAGAGCCTGCCAATCCGGCTGCATACCTTTGAGCAGTATGGCGCGGTAAGCTTCAATCAGCGGCACCATTGGATTTAAGTAATAGAAAATCTTAAATTTTTCCGGTACGCTGTTGATGTCGTAGAAAATCGGAGTTAGGTAAAACATCATCTGCAACACTACTCCCAAAGTGTGTTGAGTGTCGCGAAAAGTGACATTTAAAGCGGCAAGGGGATAAGCAAAACTAACTGTCAACAAAAACTGAATAATCATCAGCAGCGGCAAGAAAAGCAGCACTGAATTTAGATGAATACCATCAATTAGCAGAAAGATAATTAACACCGGCAAAGCTAACACAAAGTGAATTAGCCCAGTCATCGTCGTGACTACCGGCAAAATTGCCGTGGGGAAATTTGGCTGCCTGATTAGTGCCTTATTAGTGGTAATTAATCCCGTTGATTTAAATAATGCCGTTTGAGACCAACTCCAAATTAACAAGCCGCTGAAAACAAAGGAAGAAAATTTGGGAATATTCAGCGCTACGACAGAGCGAAACAAAAAGGAAAATACAGCCAACTGTAACAGCGGACTGATTAAAGTCCAAGCAATCCCCAAGGTCGATCGCTTGTAAAGTAATTTCATATCGCGATCGACCAATACCCGTAGCAAATCAAAGAAATGAGTGATTTGGCGAATGTAAGCTACCTTTGCCGCATTTCTCACAGCACACCCCCAGCAACTATCTGAGGTTCTCGCCCGGATATATTCCAGGGCTGAATCTTAAGCAAATTCTGGGTCTGCACCAGGGTTAACTTGTCAGGAATTGGTTCTAAAAAATTAGCTTGATTCAATTCAATTGCCATAATTACCATTGTCAATTTCTATTTTTTTACTCTAAATTACTATTACCGAGCAATTAAAGGCTTACTTAATTACACCTCTATAGCGGTTCTCAAAAAATTGAGGTATGCTTTTAGGCCCTATGCCCTATGCCCTATGCCCGATGCCCGATAGTACCTCCTATGAGAGCTCGAAAGGCTATAT
>NZ_JBARVX010000496.1:0-6402 GCF_049646505.1 Microcoleus sp. | reverse complement strand
ATATCTAGCGCTACTTTATGAAATTGATATAAGTGAAAATTTACCGGATTTGGGCGAGAAAGTAGAGTAGAAGGAAGTTAAACTGCGGATATCCCATCGGGCTAGATCCAAATTATATTTGAGTGGGAGCCTCCCGATCGCGATCGCTGGCACTCGCAACTAATCTCCAATCTAAAAACTGTCCTCTTCTTTCTGAAATCTGTTTCTGAACAAGTGTAGTTTAAATCTAGAGAAACTTATAACTCAATGGAGCTAAGAAAAAAATGATTATTGATAAACCCATGAATACTCACAAACCAACTTCTAATTTTTTCGGCAATATCGGAAAAGTTGCGATCGCCCTAAGCGTGTTAGCCGCCGGTATGGCATTTACAAATCCTCCGAGAGACAAATACCTAACTTATGCTTCCGGCGTACTCCAAACCGAGTTGGAAAACACCGTATGTAAGGATTCTCGCGTGCCTCAAGCGTTGAGCGGCGTTGCAGAGACGCTGATCGGCAGTTGCAAAAATTTGCTAACTTCGCAGCGGAGCTCGATCGAACACTTGCTCGACAATACAACAGAACGTCAAAACTTAGGCGTTGCCAGCATTTACCAAACTCAACTGGGCAAAAAAACCTATCCAACCGTTGCAGCTTTCGGTAATTTTGTCACCCTGCCACCTAGTTCTGAAAATGCTCAAAATTAGGATTAAATTAAGTTCAATTTTCCCCACCGGGTTTTGCACAAAGCCCGGTTTTTACTTGCGTAATTATATCTATAGCCGTTCGATCGCGTGGTGAGGTATCCTTATCCCCTATGCCCGGTTTGCCCTATGCCCGGTTTGCCCCATAGTACCTCATATGAGAGCTCGAAAGGCTATAAGTAAGTTTAAATAAATTCCGAGACAGCAAGCACGTATTTTTAATCGAGCCCGCTATCAGCCGCCAAATATTAAATTTTAATAAAAATAATAAATTCTCATGTCATTTTATATTAAAATGAGTTAAATCAAGTTTTATGTTTTACAAATAAGCAGATGGCAGTCCAATTAAGTAAGGGTGAAAGATTTAACATATCTGAAGCAGCGCCGGATTTAAAAAAAATGGCGATCGCTCTCGGTTGGCAATTAACTGAGGCAGGACAAAACTACGAGATCGATGTCTCGGCGTTTATGCTAGGTTCTGACGGCAAAGTACCCAACGAGAAATATTTTATATTTTACAACAATCTGGTATCCTGTGACAATTCGGTACTGCAATTTATTCCCGACCAAAACAACCCAAACAAAGAGAATAAAACTATTTACGGCGTTATCTTAAAAAGAGTTAATCCTGAAATTGAAGAAATGACTTTTGCAGTCACCATTCACGAAGCCGATCGAATTAAAGGTGACTTTAGTAATATCAAAAATGCTTTTATCAAAATTGTAAATTTAGATACAGGAAGCGAACTTGTTAGGTATGAATTAAAAGAGAGTTTTTCGCGAGAGACTGCTGTAGAATTTGGGCGTTTGTATAGAAAGAATGGAGATTGGAGATTTCAGGCGGTAGGGGCAGGATATCAGGCAGGATTGCAGAGTTTTGTTGACAAGTATTGCAGCTAAAATAGTTAGGACGTTGTTAATGGCTGAAACGATTGATTTTATTGCTTCTTCCTTCTGCCTGATGACGTTGTACGGAAAGCAGTTGCCAGTTGTCAGTTGTCAGTTGCCAGTTGCCAGTTGCCAGTTGTTACAAATAACAAATAACAAATAACAAATAACAAATAACAAATAACAAATAACTACTGACTAATGACTTCTTCCTTCTGGTATAAATGACAAAATGCGCTGGTAAGCATCGATGGTTTGTCGGGCGATCGCCTCCCAGTTATAATGCTTTTCGGCATACTCTTTGCCATTCAATCCCCTGCGCTGCCTCTCCTGCGGGTTCAGAAGTGCTGATTTGATTGAATTGGCGATCGCCCCTACTTCCAAAGGCCCCACCCAGCCCGCTTCCGCTTGCTGTATGTCTGCCGCAATATGTATGCGATCGGAAATAGCCACAGCTACACCCGCAGCCATCGCTTCTGCAACAGCAATGCCAAAGTTTTCGTAATAAGAAGGCAACACAAATAAGTCGGCTTTTCTCAATAGTTCAACTTTTGAATCGCCACTAACAAAGCCAGTGATTGTTGTAGATTGTTCTAAACTCGAATTTTGTATCTTTTCTTGAATTTTTGTTTCATAACCTGCATCTTGCGGATTAGAACCAGCTAAAATAAAGTGAAACTCTATACCCGAAACCAAAATACTTTCTAATGCAGGAATCAACAAATCAAGCCCTTTTTTAGGTTCAATTCGCGACATAAATAAGATGATTGGCACTTGAGATTCCCGCAATCTCTTAGGAAACAAACCTGCTGTCACCCCCAATGGAATCACCAAATCCCGTGGCACAGGCATCTTGCCTGTGCCGTCCAAATCCTGTGGCACCGACATCTTGCCCGTGCAGTCCAAACCAAATCTTTCTGAGATTTCAGCCTCTTGTTTGCTTGTGAAATGAATTGCCGCTGCCCCTGCTAAATTAGGGCGTTCTAAAAGTCTACCATAAATCTGTTTCAAGCGCTTTTTTTTCTGCAAGTCGGCGGGGTCAAGCATACCGCAGGGACGCATAATATATGGCAGCTTGTGATATCTAGCAATTGTAGCAGCGAGAGTAGTTACTGGTGAGAAAAGAGCGTGAATGTGAGCCAGGTCAAATTGTCGCGCATTTTCATTCAACCACTGCAATAACGAGAGAGAAAACTTATATCTACGAAACGGAGAACAGCGGAAATAAATAATCTGATAGCCGTTTTGTTGTATTGGTTGATTTAACGGCACATCTAAGGGAATTTGACCGATATCTCCGTTAGAATTTGTAGTAATAATTGTGACATCAATGCCTTGGGAAGCAAGGGCGGCCGAAAGTCCCAATACCATTTGACTCGGGCCGCCGTAGACGAGGGAAATTGAGGGAATAATTTGGATAATTCGCATGGTTAGCACTTGGTATTAGCTGAGGTAGCTGGTTGTGTTATCATAGAAATAAGTGAAAATTTTGCACCTTATACTAATTTAGGCGATCGGAGGCAAGTTATGCTGATTGGATTCAGCGCAGGTAACTACAAATCTTTTAAAGAAACTGTCACCCTCAGCATGGTAGCTTCGTCAATTACGGAGGAGGAAAAAGAGCTTGACACAAATAATGTTTTTGAAGTTAATCGTAAGTTAAGATTGCTTAAAACAGCAGCTATTTATGGAGCTAATGCAAGTGGCAAAAGCAATTTTATCGCTGCTATTAACTTTATGAAATGGTTTGTCCTCAACTCATCCAAAGAAACGCAAGTTTCAGACGCGATCGATATTGAAGCATTCAGGCTAAGTACGGAGACAGAAAAAGATCCGTCTTTCTTTGAAATCGTTTTTCTACTAGAAGAAAAAACTTTTAGGTACGGTTTTGAGGTAAACGCGCGGGCTGTTGTTTCTGAGTGGCTATTTAAAGGTGATGACAGTGAAGAAAAAATGCTTTTTGAACGGGATTTTGATAATTTTATATTAGATGATTTCCCAGAGGGACAAGGCCTTAGCGATAAAACCCGAAGTAATGCTTTATTTCTTTCTGTAGTCGCACAATTTAATGGTAAACTTTCTGGCAAAATTCTGCTGTGGTTCAGTAAAAATTTGCAATTGATATCAGGCTTGCAAGATACACAATACCGCAAAGAAACCTTGGAGTCCTTGGAGAACGATCGCCACCGACATGATATTATTGAATTTATCAAAAAATTAGACTTAGGCATTGCTGATATCGAAATCATAAATCAACCTGTATTTGTTATTGCCAATAATACTCCAGTATACGGTAGTTCCTACGGTAGTTTATACCCTGTTTCTGGAATCAAACCAGCGGTAAAAACTGTTCACCGGAAATATGATGCTGACGGTAAGCAAACTTCTCTAGAACTATTCGATATCGAAAAGCATGAATCCGAGGGAACAAACAAACTATTTGCATTAGCAGGTATTCTCCTGGATACTTTAAGGACAGGAAAGATTTTATTCATAGATGAACTTGATGCTAGACTTCATCCGCTGATTACTCGCGAATTAATCTGCTTATTCAATTCTAACGAGACTAATCCGCACAACGCACAGCTTATATTCACGACACACGACACAAATTTGCTCAGCAGCAATACTTTTCGCAAGGATCAAATATGGTTTACTGAAAAGGACAACAAGGGCGCTACTGATTTGTATTCTTTGGTAGAGTATAAAGTCGGAAAAAATGCCTCATTTGAGCGCGATTACATTATCGGTAAGTATGGCGCTATCCCTTTTATAGGTAATTTTAAAGAACTAATAGGTGAACTTCATGAATAAAAAAAGTTCGTCTAGAAGAACAAATATTGATTACTACAATAGAAAAGTTAGAACTAGAAGATGGTTTTTAATCGTGTGCGAAGGTGAGAAAACAGAACCCAACTATTTTAGAAGTTTTCCGGTAGACACAAAGGTAATTAAGCTTGATATCAAGGGAGAAGGGAGAAACACGAAGAGTTTAGTAGAAAAAGCTATTGAGTTAAAAAACGACTCAGAATCCGACGAAACAGACCGATTTTGGTGTGTGTTCGATCGCGATAGAAACGATAAAAATCCTCACGACTCGCACAATTTTAATTCAGCCATAACTCTTGCAAGAAATAACGGTATTGACGTAGCTTATTCAAATGATGCTTTTGAACTTTGGTATTTACTACACTTCTACTTTTATAATACTGGAATTTCTCGCAAAGATTATCCAAATATGTTGACGAAGTTATTGGGACACAAGTATGAGAAAAACAGGGAGACAATTTATGAGGAACTAAAACACAAACAGCAGGATGCAATTAAACACGCAAAACGGCTTTTAATTGAATACGATCGCCCCAATCCTGAAACTGACAATCCTTCAACAACAGTACATTTGCTAGTCGAAGAACTTAACAGTTTCATTCCTGATTGATGAGGAATTTTGGCCGTACATAAATCTGATTATCAAAAGACCTCAGAAACCCGGTATCTTTGTATATTTCTCGTTCCTCGTCGCAAAACTCGTAGGAACCGGGTTTAGGGAAATTGAGGGAATAATTTGGAGAATTTGCATGGGGGGATAGTTCTTTAAATCAACATACCAACCTCTCCCATTACAAATTTAATCATCTGGAAAAGGCTGCCCGTTTAGCTGTCGAGCTTCCTCTCTCTTTGTTGCTTTAATTTGAGTATTGTGAGATATTTGCTTGGAAATTTCATACATTTCATTGGCTTTGGCTTCAGTGGCTTTGACCATTTCAAGGATTTCCAGGAGTAGGCTTTCATCTGGTAATTGTTTCATGGCAATGCTTCTAATCTCTCAACTACTTTGTCTATCATAATTTTAACTTCTGGAGCTATATGTAGCAATGTTGCTAAATAATCTCCGGCTTTTTGAACATCTTCATCGGGCACACTAGCCATTAATACATTGCCTACAATGTGCTCTGCTTGTAAGCGAGTACCTTCTACGCAGAATTGAAAATTACTGATCGAAGAAAAGTATTGCATCAGTATTTCATTTTCAGGAAACAGAGACATTGCTGTTCTCAGTGCAAAAAGTCCTTGCGTTGCTTGGCGCTCGGTATCGTCGAGTACCTGGTAGAGTTCGTTAACCAAAGGTCGTATGTCGGAAGGAATAGACATTTACCACAGTTTTTATTTGACAATTATATTATACTGCTAATTAGAAGTCATTAGTCATTAGTCATCAGTCATTAGTCATCAGTTATCAGTCATCAGTTATCAGTCATCAGTCAGTAGGGGCGGTGCCAAGAGTGCCCGCCCTCAAGCGTCATCAGTGCTGTCGCCTTCGAGCTTTCCGTACAACGTCATCAGGAATAAGGAAGAAGGCTTGAGTTATCGTTGCTATAGCAGGAATAATACATATACATCTAGCTTCAGCGCGACTGGATCTGTATTTTACGTTTAATTAGGTGGATTTGCTTAAAAGTTACGATCGCTCTAACAATTCTTTATAAAAATCTAATAACTGCTCAGCTAAGGCTTGATTTGTATAATTGCTCATCGCTCTATGATAACCCCGATCGCCCAAATCAGCAGCAAACTCCCGCCGCTCCATCAACTGCTGCAAACAATCTCGCAAAATCCCCGCATTTCCCTCCGGGAAGACTAACCCCGCAGATCCGATGACGTGGGGAATTTCCCCGCAGTCGGAACCGATAACGGGAATTTTACAAGCCATCGCTTCAATTAAAACATGGCCGAATTGTTCTTTCCAACCCACAGCAGTTAAAGTTTTGAATTTATAGCTCGTTTGCGACGGCAATACCAAACAGTTCATTAAGTTAATATAGGGGGG
>NZ_JBARVX010000495.1:0-19702 GCF_049646505.1 Microcoleus sp. | reverse complement strand
CTCAGATATTTATGAGGACTAATATCAAATCCGGTAGCATCGGAATGATTCAGATATATATTCTCTCCCTCTGTGTACTCTGTGTTCTCTGTGGTTAAATCATTCCGATCCAACCGGAAACGATATCATCCGATAAATATGATTTTTATGAACTAAACCAATGAATTATATGAATTGACCTTACTGGAAACCTATTGAATAATAGAAATCAATAGCTACTCAGTAGGAATCATATTATGAATAAACGGCATCTCAAAAAAATAACTTATTTCCTCACTACATTATTTGCCGTATTTCTGGTCACAATCACTCATGCAGCCGCCCAACAACTACCGTTCTACTGGGAGAATATCAACGTCCTAATCGACGTTCAGACCAACGGAGATATGTTAGTCACCGAAACCCAAAAATATGTATTCACAGCCGACTACAACACTGAACGATATCGCTATATTCCTTTAGATAAGGTCGATGAAATTAAAGATGTCACCGTTGCAGAAAATAATCGCATAATTCCCAGTAGCACTGGAACTGAAAACAATCAACTTTGGATTCGTTGGCAACATGAATTAAAACCGCCAGACTCGCATACTTTTGTCATCAAATATCGTGTTGTAGGTGGATTGCAGTTAGATGGTGGAAATACTCTAGTTTATTGGAAAGCCATTGCAGCAGGTCGCAAAGCACCGATTAATACTGGAAAAGTTACGGTGCAATTACCAGAAGCTTTGTCAGGTAAAGTTGTATCGTTTACGAATTTTGGTACAGCAGCAGTTCGTCGTCAAATAGATCCTAAAACATTTGATTTTGTGGCAAGTCAGGCTATTCAACCGGAACAAGAATTAGAAGTGCAGATTGCATTTCCCCAGTCAGTTCTGAATATACCTCAACCTGGTTGGCAACAAAATGGTAAGCAATCTCAATCTACTTTGGAAGAAGAAGGCTCTTTCATAGTGAACGCAATCAATGCTTTTATAAGTTTATTGCTGTTATCTCCTTTGGCACTTTTATTCATTTTCTTCATTGTACTAATTATAGGCTCCATTAAGGAGGATATCAATAATCGACGCTGCCCTGACTGCAAAATGCCTAAGCTCAAACGGACTTATAAAGTTTTGTTGAAGCCTACATATGCCAGTGCAGGAAAGCAGGAAGTTACCCGCGACTGTCAAAACTGCTCTTACTATCACAAGTATGAAGCAATAATCCCAGTCTTGAGCAATGATAGTGATGGCGGTGGCGGTGGCGGTGGCGGTGGCGGTGGCGGTGGCGGTGGCGGCGGTGGTGGTGGTGGTGGCGGTGGCGGTGGCGGTGGTGGCTAATATCAACGGGAGTTACGCATCACAACCTTCATAAACCGGGTTTTTACTGAATATGCGGGCTGTAACGAAGTATTTCGGAAAAAACCCGGTTTCTGGTCACTCGCCCGCCCGTCAGTCCGCCAGGGAATGAATTCCCTGTCTAATAGCTAAAGTCCTCTGAAGAGGACTGAAGAACTGATTTCTACTCGTTCCCAGGCAGAGCCTGGGAACGCAGATAGGCGAGGCTCTGCCTCGCATTTTCCTGCTTGCAAACGAGGCAGAGCCTCTAGATATCGGTTCCCAGGCAGAGCCTGTGAACCAGTAATTTTGTCAATGCTTAAAATCTGATATTTTGTGGTACGAACGATCGCACTCCCGACAAAATCATATTCCAAATATGACTTTTATGAACATAATTCATGACTTTAATGAATTGACCTCAACAGAAATCTATTGAATACTGATTGTAGTTAACAAATTTCCCGTACATTTGAGCTTTAAGCAGGTTAAAAACTATGACTAAATCACGTTGGTTTCGCAAACTTTTACCCTTAGCAGTATCTTTCGCAACCGCGATCGCAGCGGCAGGCACTTTTGCCCCACCAACTCGCGCTCAAACCAATCCGCCGCCTCCGCAACCCCAGGAAGTTCAACTACCCTCAGCAGAAGGATTTAGCATCCCGATTTGGATTTATCCCGTAGGCGCAATTTTCCTAATTTTCATCTTTATTCCCAAAATTGGCTGGACTTTGGGCTTAATTGCGATCGGCGAACGAGAAGTGGGAATTGTTGTCAAGAAATTTTCCCGCAAAAACTTGCCATCCAGTAGATTAATTGCTCTCGATGGCGAAGCAGGTTTGCAAGCAGATACCCTGCCTCCCGGCTGGCATTTCGGTTATTTTCCCTGGCAATATAGCGTTCGCAAAGAACCTGTTGTTGTAGTTCCTCAAGATGAAATCGGGTTAATTATTGCCAATGATGGAGCCACCATTCCTCCCGATCGCATTTTAGGCAAAGTCGTCGATTGCGACAATTTTCAAAATGCCCGCAAGTTTCTCACCGACGGTGGAGAAAAAGGACGGCAACTAGCCATTATCACAACTGGTATTTATCGGATTAATACGGCTGTATTTGAGGTGATTACTTCAGCTAATGCCTCTGCAAAGGGTATGCAGCCGTCGCAACTTCAACTGTACAAACTTGCTCCCGATCGCGTGGGAATTGCCAACGTGCTAGACGGGATTCCGATTGATGAAGGTGAAATTGCCGGGCCGATAATTCCGGGTCACGACAATTTCCAAAAAGCGCAATCTTTCATCAAGGGTGGCGGGCGCAGGGGCTTGCAAGAACAGGTGATTTTATCGGGTTCCTGGAACCTCAATCCCTGGTTTGTGCAGGTTGAACAGGTAAAAATGACGGAAGTGCCGATCGGCTATGTCGGCGTCGTGATTTCCTATGTGGGGCGATCGCACCAAGACGTAAGCGGTGTGGCTTTCACCCACGGAAATCTCGTCAACAAAGGCGATAAAGGCGTGTGGGTAGAACCGCTTTATCCCGGCAAACATCCGATCAATACAAAAGTGATGAAAGTCGAACTTGTTCCCACTACTGATGTTGTTTTAAACTTCACATCGCGGTTCAGCGGCGAACACGGCTACGACTCGAAATTAAGCGCTCTCAAATTGCTTTCTTTTGACGGATTTACCTTTGATTTAGAAGTTTTTCAAATTATTCATGTCGGTACTTTGGATGCGCCGAGAGTGATTTCGCGGCAAGGTTCGATGCAGAATCTGATCGACCAAGTGCTGCGTCCAATTGTGGGCAATTACTTTCGGAATTCGGCTCAAGAATATACGATCCTCGATTTTCTAATCGCGCGCAGCGAACGCCAAGCAGAGGCTGCAGAACACGTCCGTCAAGCCTTACGCGCCTACGACGTGCAGGCTGTGGACACGCTGATCGGTTTGATTTCACCGCCGCCGGAGTTAATGCAAACATTGACCGATCGCAAAATTGCTCAGGAACAAGAAAAAACCTACGAAGTACAGCGGATTTCAGAGTCGCAGCGTCAAGAATTGGTGCGCGCAACGGCGATCGCCAACATTCAAAATCAGGTGGTGGCGGCGGAAGAAGGGGTAAAAATTGCCCAACTAAATGCAAGTGCTGCGATCGAACACGCAAGCGGTGAAGCAGAAGGAATTCGGCTGATGGGACAAGCAAAAGCGGATGCTTATCAAGTTGGTGTCAACGCTCTCGGTACGCAGAGTTACACGCTGTTGCAATTGATGCAGGCGGTTTCGGATGGTAGCGTTCGCGTTGTTCCCGATGTCACAGTCAACGGTAACGGCGGTAGTGGGGGTTTGTTGGACGGTTTGATGGCAATGTTGCTGCGGAATGAAACCAGTAAAAATGGAGATAATGGAACACAATCACCTGTAATTAATGTCAAGAAATCTAAGTCTGTTGTTCTGGAAACTGTGGCAAAACCACCAGTAGTAAATGTGCATTCGGTGGAGTCGGTGGAGTCTATGAATTCGTTGAAATCGCAGGAGTCTCCTAATCATTCACCATTTCCTCAGTATGGGGTTGTTGCTGAAACTGATATTGATTCGGCATTTGGTGAATTGTTAGATATTTGAGCTGAGTGCAGTTTGTAGAGAGGACGGTTGTCCTCTCTAAAGGCTTTTTGTCTAAAACTTTGCTGTTCAGAGAATTAGAGGTGCCAAATTATGATGTTTATAGCTATGCAGAAATACGTGAATTTGTCAAGGTTGATGGTGGTAGTTGCTTTTAGTGCGATCGGTCTAGGATCGTGTGGAAATATATTTTTCCCATCAGTCGCACAGACGCAGCCGGGAAACAAAACATTTGGTGATTGGTGTCGCGAAAAAGCTTCTTTAAGTCCTGAAGCTAAACATACTGTTGAGGTACTTTTAGAAAAAGCAGGGACTACTGAGTGCAATGCAGCTAATCAGAAACTTTCCAGTATCACAGAACTCGACCTCAGCGACAATAAAATCACTGACATCAAACCATTGCAATCCTTGACTAAACTGGATTGGCTCCACCTCATCGACAATCAAATCAGCGACATCAAGCCCTTGCAATCTTTGACTAAACTGACAAAACTCGGACTTGGCGGAAATCCAATTTCTCCCAAAACTTGTCCTCTCAAGCCAGAGTATATCTGTAATTGGGAATGACTACCTAAACCATAAAACTTTACAGTTCTGAAAATTAGAGGCACAAAATCATGACATTTACAGTTGGACACAAACACATGAATTTACCAAAGGCGATCGCACTTACTTATAGTCTCCTCATCGCCCTAGCATTATTATGAATTTGGTTGCTTTTTCAAGAGCCATCGATAATGTCTCGAATTTGATTGGCTGGGATGTCATCTTGGTCTGACTTCGAGTAGATAACGACGAGTAAGATGTAGGTATCACCGCTGAGTTGATAGATAACTCGATAGCCACCACTTTTGCCCTTTTGGATGTCGCTATTTTTCAGGCGAACTTTGAATAGGGTGTAGCCAGTTCCGGGGATTTGGTCGCCGATGAAGTTGCCAGACTGTAGCTCGTCAAGTAGCGGTTTTAGGTCGGTGCGGATGCTACGATAGCGTTTAATAAGGGTGCGAAGTCGTGTTTTGAACTCATCGGAAAAGACAAGCTGGATTTGGGGTGTCTCGTTAGTCATCAATGCCATCCCACAGTTCGGAAATAGGGTGTAATTTGCCTTCTTTAATTTGCTGGAGGGATGTACGGAGGCTGGCTAGGACGAGTTCGGCGGGCTCGTCATCGATATCTGCGGGCGGAGTGACGATATTGCGATCGATTAATAGTTGGTAAAAGTCGTCCACAGACATTAAAGCGAGTTGAGCGGCTTGATCCAGACGGAGGCCGTGTTGCTGATAAAGTACGATCGCAAGTTCGAGTCGCACATCAGCTTCAGTCAAGGGTAGATTGTCGGGAAGGGCGATCGTAATTTGCATGATTTAAGGTTTAATTTCAGAGATATAAGCCGATCGCACTTATGGTTGCACACAAACACATCAATCCACCAAAGCCGATCGCACTTACTTGTTCTACGATCCTAGCATTATCGGGAAATGCACATTGCAAAAACTCCTGAAACTTTTGTGGGGTGGGCATCCTGTCCGCCCGCAACATCCAAATATGATTTTTATGAATTTAAACTAATGAATTTATGAATTGACTTGCATAATTAAATAATGGATTATCTTAACAAGACCCCTTTAATTAGAGCAAAGATAAAGTTATGAAACCAACATCAGAAAAGCTGGAAATGCAAGAAAAATCTGCCTTTAGGATGCACCTAATTGTTGGGGGAAGCTTTTTCGTCTTTGGTTTGTTTTTGGGCGGTTTGTTGAATTTATTTACCTTGATTGGTGTGCTTTTGGTAATTTTCGCACAGATTGAAACCGTTACATTTGATAAAAACCTCGGTTATCTGATTTTCAAGCACCAACAACCGTTTATTTGCAAAACACAAATTATCAAACACCTGCTGCAAGATATTTCAGGTGTGGAAATACAAAAGTTAGAGGATAGCGAGAGTATTAAGTATCGCGTCTGCCTCGTGCTATTTTCAGGAAAGCGGTGCGTTCCTCTAACTTCATACTTCAGCACTGGTTTTGCAGACAAGCTGAAAACAGCCGAAGTCATTGCAACATTTCTGAATATTAAAAATTACGGTCTAGAAGGCTTTCCCAGGCAGCCAACTCTCAGCGAAGAAATGCAGTGGGAGACGGTAGAGGAGGAAATTGTCCACTGGAAATCTGCGATCGCAACTGATTCAAATGATGCTGATGCCCGCGTGAAATTGGCATTTGCTTTGTTAAAAAAAGACGAAATTAAAAACAAAGAACAAGCAATTGCCTACCTTAAACAGGCGGAGAACGTATTAAAAAGTCAAGGCTATCACGACGATGCAATGTATGTAGCCAAGATTTGGGAAACTATCTGGTGGAGGCTGCTTAAAACTTGAATATTTTGCGTTTCACTTGCAGGGAAAATTCCCCCGCGTTTGCCCCGATTGAGGGTAGGCGCGGGGCACTACCCTACAAATTTTGTGAATAATTTAGGATTGCTATAGGTTGAAATAGCAAGATTTTAAGATACAATAAAATGAGTAGATTAAAGGAGAGCCTTGTAATATGATCGCGCAAGTTGAAACCAAAACCTACACTGCCCAGGAATATCTCGAAGCTGAAGTCAATTCTCTGGACCGACATGAATTTATCAATGGGGAGATTGTTCTGATGGCTGGCGGCACACCGAATCACAATGAAATTACTACTAATTTAATTTTTGTGCTGAAACTGGGGTTAAAAGGCAAACCATATCGGACTTTTAATTCCGATCAGCGGCTTTGGGTTCCCCAGCTTAATAATTATACTTATCCAGATGTGATGGTTGTGGCGAAACCAGTCGAGTTGCAATCGGGACGGACAGATACAATTACCAATCCTGTGTTCATTGCTGAGGTGCTGTCTAAAGGTACTAAAGCTTACGATCGCGATGAAAAGTTTGCCGCCTATCGCAGTATTCCGAGTTTTCAGGAGTATTTATTGATCGACCAATATCGGCTTCAGGTGGAACAATATTCCAAAACTGATGCGAATAAATGGATTTTTTCGGAATATGGCAGTACGGGCGATCGATTGACTTTAACTTCTATTGGTGTGGAGATTTCGCTGGCAGATTTGTATGAAAATATTGAATTTTGTGAATAGGCGAAAAGTGCGATCGGCATTAGGGTAAAATGTAGTAGTTATCTATGAGAGTATTCAACTCATGAAGCTCAATGACTAAACCTATTCAACTTCAATTGTTCGACTCAATACCTGAATCTCACGAAACTACTCAATCGAGGATTATCAAAGAGAGAACAGGAACTTTCACCGACAATATGAAATTACCTGTTCATCGCTGGTTTCGCTATTCTGCGGGATTCTCAGCAGCTTGGGTAGAAAAAGTCATTACAGAGTTAGAACCTCAAACTATCCTCGATCCATTTGCAGGGTCTGGTACTGTTTGCATCGCCGCAGATAAACTTAGGATAAATTCTTATGGTATTGAAGCACATCCTTTCGTTTATAAGCTTGCCAAAGGAAAACTTGCCTGGATGGTACATATTCCTGATTTTTTGGCAGCAGTTACTGAAATTAAGAGTTTGGCTGTAAATCTTCAGCAAAATCTTCCAGAAAACATTCCTGTATTGCTAAGTAAATGCTACACAGATCGAGCTTTAGTAGACATTTTTAAAATTAGAAAAGCTTATCTTGAAATAGCCCCTTCTTTATCTGAAGAATTGCAGTATCTCATTTTTCTAGCCATTTGTGCCATTCTACGTCCATCAAGTCATGTAGGTACTGCACAGTGGCAATATATTCTCCCTAACAAACGCAAAGCTAAGACTTGTGAACCCTTCGATGCGCTAGAAAAGCAGGTTGCTATGATGCAAGAAGATATGTATCAAATGCAATTTATCACTAGATCGACTCAAGCTACTTTGATTAAAGAAGATGCCAGAAACTTAAAAAGCATTCCCGATCGTTCAATAGATTTAGTGATTACTTCTCCCCCTTATGCCAACAACTATGATTATGCAGATGCTACACGTCTTGAAATGACCTTTTGGGGCGAAGTTAATTCTTGGAGTGATTTACATGAGACAGTGCGTAAATTTCTAATCCGTTCAAGTTCACAGCACGTTTCCAAAGAGCGACTTAGCTTGGATACTCTGATGAATGAATCGATTATCGATCCGATTAGAGACGAGTTGCTCCCTATTTGTCAAGAAATGGAAATGATTCGCGGAACCAAGAGTGGCAACAAAGCATATCATACAATGACTGCTGCTTATTTTACAGATATGGGATTTGTATTTAAGGCACTTCGTAGAGTTGCAACATCTGATGCCAAGATTTGCTTTGTAATCGGAGATTCTGCTCCCTATGGAGTGTATGTTCCCGTTGAGCAGTGGCTCGGAAAACTGGCTGTTTCAGCAGGGTTTAATTCCTGGTATTTTGAACATATTAGGGAGCGTAATATCAAATGGAAAAATAGAAAACATAGTGTCCCGCTACATGAAGGTAGACTTTGGATAGAAGGTTAATTTATGGCAGAATCCTCATCACACAAATTTGGACAGGAACTAGGCAAACTTATTGAAGATATCGTACTTAACGATATTCTAAAACCTAGGTTACAACAGTTTGTAAAAACCAAAAACTACTACCTCGATTGGCAGCGGACTCGTCCAGCTAGAAGTGGTAAAAAAGTTACTTGGAAAGACAAATATGAGAATAAACACGATCTAGATTTTGTAATTGAGGTCGATGGTAACGATACCCAGCTTGGTACACCTGTGGCATTTATCGAGTGTGCATGGCGTAGATATACAAAACACTCAAGAAATAAAGCTCAAGAAATCCAAGGCGCGATACTACCCATCGTTGAGCTTCATAATTTGTCAGCGCCATTTTATGGTGCGGTATTGGCTGGAGAATTCACAAAACCAGCTTTGGATCAACTTAGAAATAATGGATTTGCCATTATTTATATTTCCTATCCAAATGTGGTAGCAGCATTTCAAGAAATTAATTTGGATATTGCATTTGATGAAACAACTCCAGACACAACCTATACCATAGCCTCAAAATATTTAACCGAGCTGAATATTTCAGATAGAAAGAAGCTAGGAGAAGCTTTTATCTCAGTTTCAAAACAAGAGGTCGATAGCTTTATGGATACGCTGGAAAATACCCTTGAACGTTACATTGAAAAAATAATTATCATCCCACTTTTTGGTACAAAACACGAGTTTAAGAGGATTGATGATGCACTAATAGAGCTAAATACCCTTGATATCGATAGTCCAAGTGGTGGGTTTGACAGATTTGAAATTATTGTTGATTACAACAACAATGATACAATCAGAGCAACTTTTCACAACAAAACTTTGCTTGCAGATTTTTTGATAAAACTGAAAAGTTGACATCAGCAGATTTTAGATTAATACCCAGAGTCCCGACTTCTTTAAGAAGTCTGGCTTCTAATACCGATCGCATTTATCGACTTCTACTCTATTCACTAACCGCCCCTGAATGCCTCGCCCTGACTAACAAACCGTGTTTCGGGGCAAAAATCATCGCCAACACAAACAACAGCGTTTGCAGTACCACAATACACCCGCCCGTCGCACCGTCAATGTGATAGCTGATATAAGTTCCCATCACGCTAGAAAATACGCCAGAAGCCATCGCAATCAACATCATGTGGTCGAAGTTATCGCTCAATAAATAGGCGGTTGCTCCCGGAGTCACCAACATTGCCACTACTAAAATAATCCCGACTGTTTGCAATCCTGCAACTGCGGTGAGCGATAGCAAAGATAGCAGCACGTAATAGAGAAACGTGATATTTAAACCGATCGATCGCGCGTGAGTCGAATCAAAACAAAACAAAATTAAATCTTTGCGTAAAACTGCCAACGTCACTAAGGTTATGACACTAATAATTACAGTTTGAACAATATCCGCATCGGAAATGCCTAAGACATTGCCAAATAAGATATGCGTCAAGTCGATCGAACTTCTGACTTTAGAAATTAACACCAAACCAAAGGCAAAAAATCCAGTAAATACTAAACCGATTACCGTATCTTCTTTGATGCGAGTTTTCGCTTTGATAAAGCCGATCGCAATTACGGAGCCCACACCAAAAACAAACGCCCCCACCGCCAAAGGAATATTCAGCACATAAGCAATCACAACCCCCGGCATCACCGCATGGGAAACCGCGTCACCCATCAATGCCCATCCTTTCAAAGTCATGTAGCACGAAAGCGCCGAACAAACAAGCCCGACTAAAGCGCTAATTAAAATCGCTTTTAGCATAAATTCATACTGCAACGGCGCGGCAAACCACTGAATTAAATCCATTATTTTTTCTCCAAATCGACTTGAGTTAACTGAGATCGGATACCACAATCAATCATCATATAGGGGCGGGTTCGCGATCGGGCATTAGACGTGCAAACCCACCAAATAACCCTTTGTTGACATTGCTGCAATATCTCAGGTTGACCGACTTTTTGTAGACGAAAAATTGCCAACGGAACCCCCAAAAGTTCGCGAAAGATTTTCCTCTGTAAACACATCAGAGGTATTGCCATAGGCGAGAATGCTGCGATTAATTAACACTACTTGGTCGCAAAAGGTAGTAATAGATTCTAAATCATGGGTAGAAACGAGAATTGTATGTCCTGTTTGACGCAGTTCCATCAACAAATCAATCATCAATTTCTCAGTTTTGATATCGACTCCAGCAAAGGGTTCATCCAGCAGCAAAACCGTTGCCTGTTGCGCCAGAGCCCGCGCAAAAAAGGTGCGTTTCTTTTGTCCGCCGGATAACTCTCCGATTTGCCGATCGCGCATCGGCCACATTTCCACCCTTTCCAAGCTTTCTCGCACCACTTGTTTGTCGATAGCTCCAGGAATCCGCAACAGATTCATGTATCCGTAGCGCCCCATCATCACCACATCGCGAACATTCACCGGAAAATTCCAATCTACCTCTTCCGACTGAGGCACATAGGCAACCAAATTGCGTTTTTGCACTTGACGAATCGGCAACCCATTAATTAAAATGCGTCCGGTGTTTGGCTTCACAAACCCCATAATCGCCTTGAACATCGTCGATTTTCCCGCGCCATTCATCCCCACCAAACCGCAAATCGTCCCCGCTTTGAGTTGCAGCGAGGCGCTGTGCAAGGCGACTTTGCCGTGATAGGCAACTGTCACATTCTCAAGATTGATGCCGATTTCATTCATCTTTTGTATTTCCCTTAAGTAACTTTACTTAATTAAACGTAAGATACAGATGGCTAAAAAGCTTGCTGTATGAGAATTCTTCCTTCTTCCGACGGACATCGGACTGATGACGTTGGACGGAAAGTTCGGGGGGACAGCATTAATAACTAATGACTAATGACTAATGACTAATGACTTCTTCCTTACTTTCCCTGTAACCCTTTTATCAAAGTATTGACATTATATTCAAGTAACTTAAGATAGGTTGATGCTGGGCCTTCCGCTGGAGAGAGGGAATCGACATAAAACACCCCGGCAAATTTTGCGCCTGTTTCCTTGGCTACCTGAAGCTGTCCTTCGTTGCTGACGGTACTCTCGCAGAATACAGCAGGTATTTGGTTTTCTTTGACTGTATTAATCACCCGTTCGACTTGTTTCGGTGTGGATTGCTGTTCGGCGTTGACAGGCCAAATATAAACTTCTTTCAAACCGTAATCGTTGGCAAGGTAAGAAAAAGCGCCTTCACAACTTACTATGTAGCGTTTGTCCGGGGGAATGGCTGAAATCGCTTGTTTGAGTTTTTCATCGATCGCCCGAATTTGTTCACTGTATTTTGCCGCATTTGCATCATAGGTTGCAGCATTAGCCGGATCGATATTTCCTAAAGCTTTACGAATATTATCAACATAAATCAAAGCATTTTTGGGCGACATCCAAGCATGGGGATTTGGTTTACCTTGATAGGCATCGCCAGCAATATTAACGGGTTGGACTCCCTCGCTCAAAGTAATGTGAGGAACCTTGGGAAAACTGTTATAAAATCGAGTGGCCCAGCGTTCTAAGTTCAAGCCGTTTTCCAAAATTACATTGGCACTTTGTCCTCGTTTTAAGTCGCTGGGTGTGACTTCGTAGCCGTGAATTTCCGCCCCAGGTTTGGTGATGGATTCAACAGTTGCCTTGTCACCGGCGACGTTCTGAGCCATGTCTGCCAGCACCGTGAAGGTGGTGAGAATGACTTTTTTGTCTTTGTTTCTCAAATCGCCGGCTGTTGGGCCTGAAGCAGGATTTTGGTTGGTTTGAGGCTGGGTCGTCTGAGTGTTGCACGCGCTGAGACAAACTGCCAGCAACAGCCCGAATCCTAGGAGATGATGTTTTTTCCTAGGGGGAGATTCCGGGAGGGGGAGAGGGAAATTTAGGGTAATTTGACGGTTTTTCCGCATATCTTCAAAAATTCCAAGTGAACTTCGCTACAGTTTGCTGCTGGCGGTACGATCGACCGCCGCTATTTTTCATAATCGTTTCATTTTTGACTTTACCACAAAATCACAAAGAATGAAAGGATTATGAAAAATGGATGAATGCGGGCCCGTGCAGCATCAGTCTTGTGTCAAAGAGCTCAAATAGTGCTAGTATCTCGCCTGGTCGATCGGCTGTGATGGCGAAGGGCGATCGAACCTTTGGGGGAAAGTTGGGTGAAAATCCGGCGCTGTGGGCCGACTGTAATGGGACGATCGTATGGTTAGTTAGATTGAGATTTTTTTGACCGCAGATATCAGCAGATAAACAGAGATGAACGCTGATGGAATTTTGAGATTTTGATGTCAATTTGTTGCAAAAGTTTGCTTTTTTGGCAGTTCAGTGTTATGAACAAATATGCAAGGGCTGGGAAGAATTTTAACCCTCCCGGAAATCCTTAAATTAATCTAATTTTCTCAATGTCGAAGCAAAAATCAATCTCTATTTCTAAAGTGACTCGCTACCAAAATGCGGCGCTGAATTACTATTTGGGGTTGACGGATTCGCCGTATCTTCATTACGGTTATTGGAAATCTCTACCTGTGCCGGCTGAGGATCTCACTATCGGGCGGCTGCGTTTTGCTCAGCAAGCTTACACAGATAAACTTTTGGATTTTATTCCTAAAGGTACTCATAGCATTCTGGATGTTGGGTGCGGGATTGGCGGAAATGCGGCTTATTTGCTCGATCGCGCTTTTGCAGTGGAAGGGCTAGCACCAGATCCGTTCCAACAACAGCGCTTTCTTAAGTGTACGGGCGATCGGGCAGTTTTTCACCTCACTAAATTTGAAGATTTTCAAGCCACCCATTCCTACGATTTGGTTCTCTTGAGCGAAAGCAGCCAATATATGTCTGCTGTCGATATAGCCAAAGGTGCGGCGGCTGTACTCAATCCTGGAGGCTATTTGCTGCTTGCGGATATGATGCGATCTAATCCTAATTATACAGAAGGAATGTTTTCTAACTGTCATGTTGTCAAAGAACTTAATACTGCCTTGTTGCAAGCTGGGTTCGCGTTAGTAAAAACTGAGGATATTTCGACTCATATTTTACCGACTATTGATTTGTATGTCGATAGTTTTCGCAGGTATGGACTCAACACAATGATCTATGTTGCGGATTTGATTTCGATCGCGGTTCCGCCCATCCACAAATTCCTGCGCTGGATATTTCGCCGCTGGTTTAAGAAATTGGTGGTTGAAGGATTGGAGGCGAGTAAACTTTTTGAGCGGCATTTGTGTTATGAAATTCAACTTTGGCAGATAGAAAACCGGGCGGTTGAAACCGCGTCTATACAGACAAAACCCGCCTCCGCGGGTTGAAGAAAAAGCCGTTAAAATTACGTTATCTTATTCAGTCTGCGGAGGCAGACTTCCTTTGTAGAGACGCGGTTTCAACCGCCATCTTATCTAATTACTAATATAGCAATCCTAAATCATTCATGAGGATTTGTAGGGGTAGTGCTACCCCTACTCCCCGTGCCTACCCCTATCTATCGGGCAACCACGGGGGGATTGCCCCTACAATAATTATGCAAATCATTTAGGATTGCTATATATGTCTCAATCAATTCTCGAATTCGATCGCACTTTTTACCAATATCCCTGTAATTCGCGACCGACAATTCAAAATTTAAGCCTCAAAGTCCCGGCGGGGAAGCGCTGCGGGCTGATCGGTCAAAACGGCTGCGGCAAAACCACCTTTTTTCTGTTAGCAAATGGTTTGTACCAACCGCAACAGGGAACCGTGCGCTGGGAAGGCGAACCCTTTCGCTACGATCGCAAATCCTTGACAAAACTGCGCCAACAAATCGGACTCGTCTTTCAAAATCCCGAACATCAATTAGTAGCTTCCACGGTAGAAGAAGATATCTCCTACGGGTTGTACAATCTAGGTTTGGCAGAATCGGAAATTGCTCAAAAGGTGCAAGAGGCGATCGACCAATTCGATCTAAGCGAGCTCGCCCGCGAACCAATTCACAACCTCAGTTTAGGACAAAAAAAGCGCGTTTCCATCGCCGATATCATGGTACTAAAACCGAAACTGCTGCTGCTAGATGAACCTACGGCTTATCTCGATCCGCGCCACACTAACCAACTCATCGGTTTGCTGCAACAAATTCATGCAGCCGGAACCACTATCCTTTTAGCAAGTCACGACCTCGATTTCATCTACCGCTGGGCTGATTGGGTGTTTGTGATGGATCGCGGAAAATTGATTCTAGAAGGAACGCCGGAAGCTGTTTTTGCTCAGCGAGATGTCTTGGAACAATTGCAGCTTGGCGTACCGCTGGCGATCGAGCTGATGGAGCAAATAAGGGCGATATTTGAGAAAGATAGTAGCTCACAAATCCCCGCTTTCGAGGAATTGCAACAACAAATTTTAGACGCGCGACGGCGGCTTTAATCTTCAACCCACGGAGGTGGGTTTTGTCTGTATAGACGCGGTTTCAACCGCCGAGTCTTCAGAATAGTGCATTAAGTGCGATCGTACCAACTTTGCAGCGCCAAGCGGTGAACTTCGCGCCAGCTAACATTTTTCACTCGCGCAATTTCCGCACAATCTTCGTATTCCGGCTGCACGTTAACAATCGTTTTTCCAGACTTAGCAACTTTTATTTGCACTTCGCCGTACTCTGTTGTAACTTTCTCGATTTCTCGATCCAAAATCGTTCTTTGTTGAGTCGAGATTCTAATTCCCAGAGTAGTAGTCTCGCGAAAGATAACTGCTTCGCAAGCATCCTGAAATTCGGGATGACAAATCGCAGTTAACAAAACCCCCAACCGCGACTTTTTCATCACAATTGGCGCAGTAAAAACATCCAGAGCTCCGGCCGCAAACAAAGCATCAAAAACATAGCCGATCGCCTGCGGACTCAAATCATCAATTTGCGTTTCCAAAACCGCAATAGTTTCTATGGAATTGGTAATTGGTAATTGAAAATCGGGAATGGGGAATTGAGTATTGTTTAAAAACTTCCCTCTTCCTTCTTCCCTCTTTCTAACATCCGTTACATCCGTTACAGAATCCGTTGCCGAACTTCCCTCTTCCTTCTCCCCAATCCAGAGGCGCAAAATATTAGGAATTGCCAGATTTCGAGAACCCGCACCCAATCCGATCGCCCGAAGCTGCATCGGCGGCGGCGGGCCAAAAGCAGCAGCGAAAGTACAGGCGATCGCAGTTCCCGTAGGAGTGCACAATTCGCGATCGATCCCGTTGCTATAAACCGGCACTCGGTGCGTTTCCCACAACCGCATCACAGCAGGCGTGGGCACAGCCAGCTTACCGTGGGCGGCCTTCACCGTACCCCCACCAGTCGGCATCGGCGAAAAGTAAAACTCGTCAATATCCAACCAATCCAAACCCAAACAAGTACCGACAATATCAATAATTGCATCCGTAGCCCCCACCTCGTGAAAGTGAACCTCGCTTGCGGGGATACCGTGTACTGCCGCCTCTGCATCTGCCAATTTGCCAAATACGGCCAAACTCCAAGCTTCCACGCGCGGAGGCAATTTTGCAGAGACGATGATTTGCTCAATTTCTGGCAAATGGCGCTGATGACTGTGGCTAATTTCGGCATCTGCTTCGCCGTGACTGTGAGAATGTTCTTCCCCGTGATGGTGGTGGTGGCGGTTGTCGAAAGTTGGGGATTCAGTTTCCGAGGGATCGAGGGCGGAGTCAGCAGCCGGATTGTTTGATTTTAAGGGCAAATCGGCAGCTATATCGACATAAAATTTAGTTGCTTGTTGAGTATTCCGGTGGACTAATTCCGCCCGCAATTGGTACTCAGTCGAAATGCCGAGTAAGTTGAGTTTTTCGATTAGGTAGTCTAAGGGAACGCCCGCGTGGAGTAGGGCTCCGATACACATATCGCCAGCAATGCCGGTGGGACAGTCAAAATAAGCTATTTTATTCATTATTAGCAATTAATTTTCAACATTGATTGTTTTAGCACATTTGGCGATCGCCCACTTAGCCTACAAAATCTTAACATGGCAATTATTTACGGACTGCATCCAGTTGCACCCCAAAAAGACAGGATCGAAAAGATTGCAAAAGCTCTCAAAGATGGAGCAGTGATGCTTTATCCCACAGATACAGTTTACGCGATCGGCTGCGATCTCAACTCCAAATCAGCCGTAGAACGAGTCAGGCGGATCAAGCAACTATCCAACGATAAGCCTTTAACGTTCCTGTGTTCCTCACTGTCAAATATCACCGAGTATGCGAGTGTCACGGATGAAGCATATCGAATTATCAAGCGGTTAATCCCCGGCCCCTACACATTTGTGCTACCAGCTACCAAGTTAGTACCCAAATTAGTAATGAGTCCAAAACGCAAAACCACAGGTATTCGCGTTCCCGACCACCCGCTTTGTTTTGCACTTGTGGAAGCCTTGGGAAATCCAATTATTTCCACATCCGCTCACATTACCACTGATGATGAAGGTGCAGCAGCAGCGCCGTCTGGAAAAGAAGAAAGCTTTGGCAAAGCTGAACTTTTTGATTGTTTTTTAAAGTTAGTAGATATCATTGTCGATGATGATTCCGATCCCGGTTATCAAATTTCTACTATTCTCGATTTAACAGAAAGCGAACCAACTGTTGTTCGTCGCGGCTTGGGATGGGAAGCAGCCGCTGCTTGGGTAAAAGATTAAGATTTGTAGTGTCAACTTAAGAAGACTGGGCGGTTGAAACCGCGCCTATACAAACAAAACCCGCCGACGCGGGTTGAAGAACTGCCTGTTAAAATTACGGTATTATCTTCAGTCCGCGGAGGCGGACTTCGTTTGACAAGACGCGGTTTCAACCGCCGTCTTATCTTCAGTCCGCGGAGGCGGACTTCGTTTGACAAGACGCGGTTTCAACCGCCGTCTTATTTAGTCCAAATCGCACGGAACAAACCTGCTAACAAAACTAACTTAAGCCTCTACCTTAACTCCTTTCCAAAAAGCAACATATCCTGCAATATTTTTAGCAGCATCTTTTGGAGTTGGATAGTACCAAGCAGCATCTTTATTCACTTCCCCGCCTACTTCCACACTGTAGTAACTAGCAACACCTTTCCAACCGCAAGTAGTGTGAGTGCTGCTATCTTTGAAATACTCGCGGTTGATTGCATCCGCCGGGAAATAATAGTTGTTGTCTACAACTTCGCACTTGTCGCTCTCGGCCAAAACGGCACCATTCCAAATTGCTTTCGGCATCGGTTTCTCTGGTTAAATTTAGATTCTCAAATATTGTAACTGTATTTGTGCTCAAAAGACCTAGAATAGGGTAGAAGTCAACAACCAATTACTGCAAATGTCAGGGTCGAATCCGCCAACATCTCTCGCGCCCTCATCCCTCGAACAATCCCTCAAACATTTTTTTGGGTATGACTCTTTCCGCACCGGGCAGCGGGAAATTGTCGAAGCTGCTTTACAAAAACGCGATATGATGATTGTCATGCCGACTGGCGGTGGCAAGTCTTTGTGTTTTCAATTACCTGCACTGTTGAAACCGGGATTGACGGTGGTTGTTTCGCCGCTGATTGCTCTGATGCAAGACCAGGTGGAAGCTTTGCAGGATAATGGCATTGGGGCGACTTTTCTCAACAGCACTTTGAGCGCGATGGAAACCCGATCGCGCCAAACAGCAATTCTCGAAGGTAAAATTAAATTGCTCTACGTTGCGCCCGAAAGATTGTTGGGCGAAAGATTTTTGCCGTTTTTGGATATAGTAGCAGAAAAGTTGGGAATTTCGGCATTTGCGATCGACGAAGCCCACTGCGTTTCGGAATGGGGACACGACTTTCGACCAGAATACAGGCAAATGCAGCGAGTGCGCGATCGCTACCCAAACATCCCCATTATGGGACTCACCGCCACCGCCACCGAGCGCGTCCGCCAAGACATCATCCAGCAGCTAAATCTGCGAAATCCCTACATCCACGTCGCCAGCTTCAACCGCCCCAATTTATACTACGAAGTTCGCCAAAAAACCAAACACAGCTTTGCCCAAGTTTTGCAAATCATCCAAAAAAAAGGCGGTTCAGGAATCATCTACTGTCTCAGCCGCAAAAAAGTTGACGAAGTTGCCTACAAATTGCAACAAAGCGGCATCCAAGCTTTACCCTATCATGCCGGCATGAGCGATGGCGATCGCACAACCAACCAAACCCGCTTCATTCGCGACGACGTACAAGTAATGGTAGCAACAGTCGCCTTCGGCATGGGAATCAACAAACCAGACGTGCGGTTTGTAATTCACCACGACTTACCCAAAAATCTCGAAGGATACTATCAAGAATCAGGCCGCGCAGGCCGAGACAACGAACCATCCCACTGCACCTTATTTTTTGGATTCGGCGATGTCAAAACCATCGAATACATCATCGAACAAAAACCAGACGAACAAGAACAAAGAATAGCCCGCCAACAGTTGCGGCGAGTAATTAACTATGCAGAATCCAGCGAGTGCCGCCGCACAGTCCAATTAAATTATTTCGGCGATTCATTTCCCGGCAATTGCGGCAATTGCGACAACTGTTGCCACAAAAAACCAGTAGAAGATTGGACAATAGAAGCAATGAAATTTCTTTCCTGCATCGCGAGATGCCAAGAGAAATTCGGCATGAATCATATTATCGACGTACTGCGCGGCTCAAAAAATCAAAAAGTATTGCAATACCAGCACCAGCAACTTTCTACTTACGGCATTGGCAAAGACAGAAGTGCAGAGGATTGGAAAAGGTTGAGCCGTTCGCTGATCAATCAAGGTTTGTTAGACGAAAAAACCGACGGTTTTCCCATCTTAAAACTCAACGAGAAAAGTTGGGAAATCATGAAACGCCAGCGCACTGTTGAAATTGCCATAGAAGCACAGCGGGAAGTACAGGGAAGAGTGCGGTCTTTGGCTGTAGAAGTCGAAGGTTTATTTGCCATACTTCGCACGCTGCGAAAACAAATTGCCGACGAACAATTTGTGCCGCCTTATGTAGTTTTTGCAGATAGAAGCTTGCGAGACATGGCAGAAAAACGCCCGCAAAATCTTGCCGAATTTGAGGAAGTTTACGGCGTGGGCAGCAACAAACGAGATAAGTACGGCAAGGTTTTTTTAGAGGCAATTCACACTTTTTGCAAAGAACAAGGATTGCCCACAGGTGCTGCACCTTCTGATGTGGTTAATCCTCCCAATCTTGCTAATGTTCCGTCTTATTCGCAGATGCAAACCTGGGAATTATACCGACAAGGTTTGACAGTTCAAGGCATAGCCA
>NZ_JBARVX010000494.1:0-5451 GCF_049646505.1 Microcoleus sp. | reverse complement strand
TACAAAACGCCGATTATCGGGAGTCATTATAACGACCTCTTCCTTCAGCAATATTAGCACAGACACTATCAGCAGACCGAACGATCTGTTTGCCGATCGTATCTTTTGTGAAGTAATCCCATTTTTTTACAATCTCCCAAATCTGATCCGCCAAACTTTCCGCCAACTTATAAACCTCTAATTCCTCAAAATCAGGTCTTCCCATCATTACCTCAAAAACTCAATTATATTAAATCCCAATTCCCAATTCCCAATTCCCAATTCCCAATTCCCAATTCCCAATTCCCAATTCCCAATTCCCAATTCCCAATTCCCAATCACCCGTGCATTTCTCCACTCGGCATAATTGTACCGCGCAATTGAGCTCCGGCTAAATTAGCAGTGCTCAAATCAGCTCTCATCAAATTTGTGCCGTGCAAAATTGCCTCCCGCAAATCTGTTCTAGCCAGGTAAGCATCAGTCATATCTGTTTCACTCAAATTTGCTTGATTAAAATTAGCTCGACTTAAATCTGCCCTCACCAAATTAGCTCGACTCAAATCAGCCATAACTAAATTAGCATTGCTCAACTTAACATCAGGAAGAAATGCACCGCGCAAATTAGCGCCAGCCAATTCAGCATCAATTAATACAGCTCTTTCTAACTTAGCATTTGTCATGACAGCCCAAGAAAAATTTGTTTCTACCAAAGTTGCTTCTGTCAAAAATGCGCCATCTAAAATAGCTTCGCTCAAATTCGCCTGAGTTAGATTTGCTTCCCGCAGAGATGCTTCAGTCAAATTCGCTTGAGAGAGATTAGCTTTAGTCAAATCTGCACCTAGCAAATTGACACCCCGCAAATCTGCACCTTGCAAATTTGCACCCCGCAAATTTACACCCTCAAAAATTCGCTGCTCCTTCCGCAAATTTGCGCCGCGCAAGCAAGCGCCGCGCAAGTCGGCAGCTTGCAAATTGACGCCTCGCATATCTGCATCGCTCAAATTTGCATCGATGAAAACTGCTAAGGAGATGTTGGCGTTGCGAAAGTCTGCACTTTGTAAAGTTGCTCCGTGGAAGTCTGCATCGGACAAATTTGCTCCGCTCAAGTTGGCCTGATTTAAGTTAGCACCGCACAACTTGGCATTAGTTAAATTTGCGCGCTGAAGGTTGATTCTGCTCAGGTACGACATCGTTAAGTTTGCACCCCAAAGGTCAGCACTGGTTAAATTGACACCAATTAAATCCGCACCGCTCAGGTAGACTCCTCTCAGATTCATACCTTGAAAATCTAGTTCTCCTGATGTATATCGCCTTAAGATTTCGCTGGCATTCATATTGTTTTGTTTTGATTTTGGGTGAAATATGCTATTTTTAGAATTCTTGAATTTCAGTCTTTGGTTTGCAGACTTAGTTTGTGCAGCCCAGACATTAATCTGGGCATTTAATCAGCTTGATTCACAAATTCTTGAGTCCACGCGACTGTTTTGTTACTTAACTGCCGCCCGTGAATTTTTACGTGAGTCAGAGTTTTTGATTTTAAAGTACACAGTTTTTTGTGAATGTATGTAGCTGTCGTCTCTTGGTTTGGCACTTCGGCGGAATCCAGAATAACGTGCAGCCAACCGTCTTTAAATCCGGCTGTAGCAGTAATTCCTTTAGGCTGTAGCAATTGATTGATCAATAGGGCGATCGCCTTTGGTTTGCCTTGTTTTGCCATTTCTACAAGCTGATACTGATTTGGCTTCGGGCTAGAGTTTGGCTCCTCTGCTGCTGAAATATTTTCGGCAAGATTCTCCGAGGTTTCAGAAGCAGAGTTCCCGCTTTCTTTTAACTCCACTTCACTCAGAATTTCCATTAATTTGTCTGTGAATCCCTGAACTTTTCCTACATAATCTTTGAGATTTTTATATTTCCAGTACAAACGCTCTTCTGCATTTTCAGTAGAAAATTTTCCGTTCAAAGCTGCTTCTAACTCGCTGAATATTTTTTCTATTTGCGCCGTTGCTGAGTTAGCACTTTCACTGACTAATCCTTTCATTTCTTCTTCCAATCCCAACTTGCGTTTGATGGAATCGCTAATATTTATAGTAACCGGAGCTGCCCGCTCGTAACTTTCTATAACTGTGGGCGTTTCTGAAACTGGTAATGTTTCAACAATTTCCTCTCGAAAATTGGCAATAGAATTATTGCTGCTGGTTTCGGGTTGTTTGAATTGTACATTTTCTGCTGTTTCCGGCACTAAGCAACTCCGATCGGGGTCATAGTGATAGTGAGTTGGAGCAGCTTGAATGATGTGAGTAATGTCGCCCGCTTCAAAATAATCGCTGCGCCTGTCAACCGGCTGCTTCTCTTCATAAAAACTGTTGTTTAAATGGGTCCGATCGTCATCTTCAGTAGCGGAATCTTCGGTTTCGTATTGTTCTTCCTGCGGCAATTTTGCGTAACAAGAATTCATCGCTTTGATAATCACGCTAGCGGCTTGGTCGCATTCGTCTGTGTTGTCGAGACTGCCCGCAGTTCTGTACAACTGAGATTCGAGTTCGGCTAGGCTGCCGCAGACATTAAACAGTTGTCGCAGCAGATTGTCAAGTTCTTGGGTTTTTAGCAGCAGCCAGTCGCGCTCGCTAAAAGTAAAAAGGTGATAAAGAGTAGAAAAAATGAGGATTTTTGCCCTCAGCGGATTGGTTTGCTGCAAGATTTTTTGTCTGACATCAAATAGATTTCCCGCGTTTCTTTCGTTCAATTCCTCTGGTGGCAGTTCTGAACTGAAGTGTTCGTCAAAGGCAGGTGCTTCGGAACCGCCAAAATTAGATATGTTTGTTTCTAATTTTGTGAAATCTTGGTATTCGTAAAGCCGGCTCAGTTGGCAGACGATTTGATCTGTCATTAAAGCGTACTCGGTTTTTTTATTGACCTTGGCAACTAGACTGTTTAAAACTGCTTCAATATCTTCTAACCTGTTGTATTTACCGCAGATTTCTTCAATTAAACTCCTGACATCGGCGCTGGCGAGTTTGGTCGGATCGTTTTCCCAACACTCTTTACAAGCAAAAAATATGATTTTTTTTATGCGCGAGAGATTGATGTCTTGTTCTAGTTCGCGAACCACTTCATCTAAAATAGATAAAGCTTGCATAGTTTTCCTCCCCAAAGAATACCCTGTTAGTCGATTTTAGATTTTAGATTTTAGATTGACTTGCAGCTTTGAATCTGGGAACCCGAACAATGGTCTAAAATTGTGCGAGCATTCACGACGATTGTCGGGGGGCTTGTTCTCGTTCCTTGCGGGTCAGCAAGCAAGCAAGAAATAATAAAATTATATCACATTTAATCGATGCAAGACTTTGATGCGATCGTAATTGGTAGCGGTATTGGCGGCTTAGTCGCCGGCTCGATGCTTTCTCGCTACGGGAAGCGGGTACTCGTCTGCGAGAGCCACACCATAGCGGGCGGGGCTGCTCACAGCTTTTCGCGCGGGGGATTTCACTTTGATTCTGGGCCTTCTTTTTATTGCGGTTTGAGCGATTCGCAGTCGCTCAATCCTTTGCGGCAAGTCTTGAATGTGTTGGAGGAATCGATCGCAGTAATTGCCTACGATCCGCTGGGCCATTACCATTTTCCTGAAGGAAGTTTGCCAGTTTATGCTAATGCGAGAAATTACTTAGATGCTGTAGCTAAATTCACACCGCAAGGCGCTATAGAATTGCAGCAATTTCAACAGAATTTATTAGTTTTGTATGAAGCTTTGCGTGGAATTCCGGCTTTGGCGCTGAGATCGGACTGGCAGTTGATACCTGTGTTGCTGTCTCGGTACTCGCCTGCTTTGCTGAAGCTGTTACCGTCATTGGGGGCGATCGCCAGTTCGGCTGGTACATTAATGGATAGAGACGTGCGCGATCCTTGGGTGCGGCGTTTGATCGATTTGGAATGTTTTTTGCTGTCGGGCTTGAAAGCCCACGAAACTGTCGCGCCAGAAATTGCTTTTATGATTGGCGAACGATCGCGAGTGGCGATCGAATATCCTGTAGGAGGCAGCGGTGCGATCGTCGATGCCTTGGTTCGAGGCTTGCAGCGGTGGGGAGGAAAATTGCGATTGGGAACACCAGTCGAGCAAATATTAGTTGAATCCGGCAAAACCGCGGGCATTCGCTTGCAAAACGGCGAAATTATCCGCGCCCCAATCGTCATTTCAAATGCCACCGTTTGGGATACTTATACAAAGTTACTGCGGCCAGAAGATTTGCCGGCAAGCTACCGAAAAACTGCCTTGTCGGTGCCAGCAGTAGACAGTTTCATGCACCTACATTTAGGAATTAAAGCCGAAAAACTCGAAGGCTTGACCGGCCACCACGTAGTCGTTCACGACAGCAAAATTGACATTACAGTACCCGGAAATACCTGCATGATTTCGATTCCGACGGTGTGGGATAAAACTCTAGCGCCGCCCGGACATCATGCCATTCACGCTTATACATTGGAACCTTACGCAGGTTGGGAGTACGGCGGCGGTTATCAGGAAAAGAAACAAGGGCGATCGCAATCTCTGTTCAAAGCTTTAGAAAAAATTATACCGGATTTGCGATCGCGAATAGTCTTAGAGTCGATCGGCACACCGCTAACCCACGCCCGATATTTGCGCCGGTATCAAGGAACCTACGGGCCTGCAATCGCCGCCGGAAAAGGCACATTTCCAGGGCCGCAAACCCCAGTCAAAGGCTTGTATCGGGTGGGAGACAGCACCATGCCGGGAATTGGCGTTCCCGCCGTCGCAGCATCGGGTATTTTGTGCGCCAACACCCTGGTAAATTCCGATGTGACTGCACAATTTTTGTAAACTAGCAGCAACAGGTTTGTAGTGAAGACTTTAGTCCTCTTGAAAATTATCAGAGGACTAAAATCCGAAGCGTCGAACACTTTATCCACCAGCGGCAAAACTGCCCATAATTGCGATCGACAAAGCCAAACCTGGCAACAGCAGCACTACTAACATCAAAGCATCGTGCGAACTCATAACTTTATCCTAATACCAACGTTCGATATCCTATCACACGCGCCCTGATTTTGCCAGGTTCTTAACAATTAAAACCCAATACGGTTTACTTAAGACGATCCCCCCTAACCCCCCTTAAAAAAGGGGGGGACAAGAGTCTTCTCAAAGTCAACCCCTACTCCCCTTTTTAAGGGGGATTTAGGGGGATCTCCGAAGTATAAATACTGCGATTGCTTTTTTTCGGATCGCTTCGCTAACGTTTCTCTCTTCGGACAATCTTAAGTGAACCGTATTAAATTAAAACCGACATATAGATTCAGGATTGACAGGACAAATCTTGCTCGCAATCGGATTTCCGCGCAAGTCAAGCGCCGTCAACCTTTGCAAAGATTGCAGCGAATTGATATCAGAAATTTGATTGTTGTACAAATCGAGCAAAAATAAGTTATTCAAAGCTTGCAGCGCCCCAGCATCCGAAATTC
>NZ_JBARVX010000493.1:0-3779 GCF_049646505.1 Microcoleus sp. | reverse complement strand
ACTAATTGTTTTTGTTGGGTGTTTGGCTGTCGCTGATATTCGTCGCCAAAATGCAGGGAAATTGCGATAATATCTGCTCCTTGTTTGCGGGCTTTGGCTATATCTTTGACTATTTTTTTTTCGTCGATTAGGGAAACTAAGTAGTCTTTGCCTTTGGGTATGGGGATGCCGTTTGTGCTGTAGGTGTAGGCGAGCATGGCTAGTGAAATATTGTTTTTGGTGATGATTAAAGTACGATCGCCCGTAGCTTTCGATTTGGCTGTTCCCGTAGAGGCAATTTGTCGATCGCCCAAATTTGCGATCGTCCTAATTATGCCTGTTTCTCCCCGATCCAAAGCATGATTGTTCGCAGTTGTCAAGATATTAAATCCGGCTTTTTTAGCAGCATCCAGTAATTGAGCCGGTGCGTTGAATAGGGGATATCCCGTATAGCCGCCGGCATCTTCGCCCGCTAAGGGTGTTTCGAGATTTCCCGTTACCCAATCGCCTTTTGAGAGGATGTTTTTAACTGGTGCGAAGAAACTGTCAAAATTGTATGTTTTCTTTTTTGCATCGTAGCCCGATCTCGTTTGGGTACTGTGCATCATGATGTCGCCGACAGCAATTAGTTTTGCTTCTTTAATCTCCGACTTTGGTGGGGCCAGAATCGCGGCGGGAATTGGCGATCTGCTTTCTGCAGGCTGCGTGTTGGTTTTTGGGGTTTGGATGTTGCAGCTTGCGATCGAAAGCATAGCAATTACCGAGAGCGATCGACTAAAATTCATAATTTTTAATACTGATATTAGTTCAAAAAAACAATGCAAGTGCAGGCAATATCCCAACTATTATAGGGGTTCTCAAGCTTGGTGAAGTATGCCCTATGCTCACTCCTGCCTATGCCCTATGCCCTATGCCCTATGCCCGCTCCTAGCATCTCATGTTACGCTCTAAAGGCTATATTATTTCATCAATTATTCAATAATATAACCCAACACTTTTGGGTGAAAAATACCGGGCAGTTTAAACCAGGTTTCATACAAGTTTGCACCCGCACCAGGAGGCTGGGCGAAGCCGAAAGTCCTGGTGCGGGTTGAATACCGGGCCGTTAAAATTACCTTATTGTCAGTTGGAGTTGCTAATCGCTTCAGACGATAATACCCCAACAATTGACAAGCTCAAAAAACCACCCACTATCACGAAAAAATCGCTAAATTCCCTATTGCCGCCACCTTTCAAATTGGTCTTCAGAACAACCATTGATAAATTTATTGTTCACCCAACCGTTAAGGATTGTCAAAGTTTCATTAGGAGGATTACCCGAAAATCTCGCCGCAATTTTCACCCAATCACCTTGTCGGGTGACGGCCCGAACTCCGTCTCCTCTTTTGAGTTTAGCTACAACCGGATACTTATTGCCGGGGCCTCTGCGAATGTTGACAGCGCCGCCTTCACCTGTAATAAAAGAGCATTGAGTTTGCTTTTTTAAAGCTTCTACTTTTTGGGGAGAAAGATTTTGCTGTCTGCCAAAAACTGGAAAGCTGTAAAGTGAGAAGCTTAAAGTTGCAACTGCGGCTGCAATAAAAAAGGCTTTTGATTGAGTCAAACTTAGCATTTATTTGAGCTCCTTGGGTTGGCAGGACTTCAGTCCTTGCTACTAAGTGTTATTTTACCGAAGCAAACCATTCGGTGATGCCTTGGGCGATGGCAGAAGCTAACTTCTGCTGTTCTGTCGGATTCACAATCCATTCAAATTCTTCAGGATTAATCATAAATCCCAATTCCATTAAAACAGATGGAGCAACGGCAGGACGAGTCATGGCTAAATTGTTCCAGAATACACCATAGCTCGGACGGTTTAACTTTGCAACTAAATAGTTGTGCAGAAACATTCCCAGACTGTGGGCTTGCGGATGAAACCAGAAAGCGCCGACACCTTTAGTATTAATTGCATCGCCGTTATCGGGCAAAGCATTGTAGTGGATTGAAATTGCGATCGCAGGTTCTTCTTTTTGAATCATTTCTACCCTCGGCGGCAAATCCAAATCGACATCTTCCACCCGCGTCATTACCACATTTGCACCCCGATTTACCAATTCTTCTCGCACTAATTTCGACACAGTTAAAGCTACTGTTTTTTCTCTAATCCCCACTGGACTCACAGCACCTCCATCCTCCGGCCCGCCGTGTCCCGGATCTAACAATATTTTAATTCCAGAAAGCGGCTTTTCTTGTGGAGCGGGCAAGATGCCCGCTCTAACTGGGGGATGTTTTAAAGACAGCACTAAAGTTGTGCCGTCGTATCTCAATTTGTAGCCCCACTGCTGGGCAGATTTGAGATTGAAAGTATATTGTACTTGCAGCGGCGATATTTGTTGCCAAACTAAACTCGAAATTACTGGGTCATCGTCGAGGCGAATAATGTCAGTTTGAGCGGTGGTATTGTACAGTGTTAAAGTGAAGGTGCGTTCTCCTTCTTGCACCGTGACTGGGACTGGTATTTCTAAGGGAAATAAGATTTCTGTCCAGCCTGGAACTTGACGCGATCGCGCGCTGCGAATAATCGATCGCGCGGGAACTGCATCCTTGACAATTTGCACTTCTGATGCTTTGATCCAAGCACCGTAATCGAGCCGAATCCATTCTCCCTCGCGCCCGATAACTGTTGCTCGCGTTCCCTTCGGCAGCGGTGTCATCCGAGAAAAATCTGTACTCGCCCCGGTTCTGGCGACACCAGGATCTGCTGTTACTTCGGCTATTTCTAACTCAGCCGGAGAGAGAATAGAAATCTTGCCGGTACCTTGCTGGCTGACAGTTCGATCGTTCATTGTTAGCTCAAATACTGGCAGTCCTAAATCAATTTTTTCTCCTTTTGGTAGGGAGGAGTTAGACTCATTTTCCCCGCTTGGCAAGGCGGCAGTAGACTCATAGCCCCCCCTTAGCAAGGTGGGGTTGGGGGGGGTTTTACCGCAGCCTTGATACTGTTCGCTGCTGCCTTTTTGAATTGGGGAGTTTTCACCTAACAGTACAGATTTGTTATCGGGGAGTTCGACTTGCGATCGCGCTTTTAAAGGAATAGTAACGCCAGCCAATTTTACCGCAACTAAAGCATTCGCCGGGGCGATCGCCCCAAAGCAAATATATTCCCCCGGTAAACTCGCGACATCGACTTTCGGCGTCAGAGAGTCTTTCGCAAAAGCCAATCCAGCGGGGACTTCCGGCTGATTCGACTCCCGCGTCACCTTAATTTGAACTTGCTGATTTTCGTAACGCAAGGTAAAGACATTTTCGCCTAATTGCAGGGGAAATGTCGGGGCGAAATGGCCCGCCCCGCTGCGCGGAATTTGTTGGCCATTTACCGATACTTGTCCGGTTGGGGGGGCGGTACCGATTAAAAAAATGCGATCGGCTATTGTTTTGTGGTTGGCGGGAGGATAGGCGACGGACAAAGGTTGAGCGGCCACAGCTACAGAGGCGATCGCAATTATCATCCCAAACACAATTAATCCTAAAAATTTTCTCATTCTACATCGCAACTAATGGAGACTCTGTTGGTTATTTATACTCGAACTTGCGCTAAACCCGGGAGAAATCTGGGAAGAAACCAGGTTTCTGAGGATTAGCCCTAAGTCCAATTTACTTTACTAGCCCAATTTTATCAGGTTTGCAGTTGCAATTGAGCGATCGGCAACATAAATTGCTACGTAAAACCGTTAAGTTTTAATCAATTCCGAGGGCGTTCTCCACAGTAAATCCAACCGATTCGCCGGCATCGTCAAATACAAAACATCCCCCGCACTCAG
>NZ_JBARVX010000492.1:0-7000 GCF_049646505.1 Microcoleus sp. | reverse complement strand
TAGACCTCTTGCCTCAGTCCTTTTAATCAAATTTTGGGACGATGCTCAAAGCCATCCCACAAGAAAAAAAGATTTTTGTGGGACGGGCTCTGGGGCCCGTCCTAATTATTTTTGCAAGAGGTCTATTAAACCATTTGACTGTGGGATTATCATAACAAAAAAGGTTCGCAGCGTGGAATGCGAGTCCGCTCACTTGTTACAGAATATCGATAGAGCCCTCAATCCCTAAATCTCAAATCTCAAATCTCAAATCTGATTGTGATGCGTCCAAGACTGGTATAGTCAAATTCAGATCGGAGAACGAGAATCAGCTCAAAAATAAATAGCTTATGTGGCATACAACAGGACTGTTGGGAGAAAACCCTATTCAGGGAAATATTGCGGGTGTTTCAGCCGAAATCCCAGACTTATTTGGCCGTAAGTTCGATCGGCTCAATCGGACGAACCAAATTGCAAACGGCGATACCAATGTTTTATTTGATACCAGCTATGACTTAACTCAAAAACCAGATTTGGCGGCCGCTGCGACGAATAGCGCGATCGACCTTCTCGACCCAATCACCTACTTTAGCATCCCGCCCTCAGAAAACAACAATCTCAAATTCGATCGTAGCAGTATAACATCCCAGAGCGATATCTACACTCAAATTCAGAGAGACGAACTGACAGGAATGGATTTTGCTGTTGGCGGTATCGGTAGCGAACCAGAACGCGCACAATCCCAAACTTCCCCCCAATTACCCGCAGAAAAATGGGCGTTCGATTTTAAAGATTATACCATCGACCACCAAGGCTTAAACACCCTCAACATCGAAGTTAATTACAACTTAAAACCGGGAATTACCCCAAACGAATATCCTGACTTTGTGCCGATTTACAAAAGTATTGATAACTTCCTAATTAACTACCCGAACGAAACCGATGCTTGGGAAAACCTTAACAAAAATCTGAGCCAAAAAGTGCTAGACGAAAATCCGGCACTAACAGATATTAGCATTCAACTCGAAGTTTTGCCAGCCGACAGATTGCCCTACAGTCGCTCTAGCACAGTTTTCCGAAATCGTTCCGGTCAAGTCAAAGAAAATGCTAATGTATCCTTAACAAACTACGCAATCGATCACCAAGGATCAAACAAACTCAATCTCGATGTTGATTACCAGTACAAACCGGAAATTGCTCCCAACAACTATCTTGATTTCGGGCCACTTTACCAAAGCATTGATAACTTTTTAACCAAGTATCCAAACGAAACAGATTTTTGGGAAGTTGTCAATAAAAAATTAACTCAAAATATCCTCAGTGAAAATCCGGCCCTAGCAGCAGTTAATGTCAATCTTAACATCTTGCCAAACCAAAACTTGCCCTACAACCGCACCAGCAAAGTTACTCGCACTCAAGCCAGCAATCCTCAAGGAACATTCCTAGTGGGCAATACCAGGGGAAATAATGTGCTGCGGTTTGACGGGAATAGCGGGAATTTTCTCGGAGAATTTATTCCAGCGGCGAAAAGCGTCGGTTTGTCCAATCCAGATACAGTTCTTTTTGGGCCAGATGGTAACGGCGACGGTAAGGCGGACATTTACATTGCTAGCGGCGACAAACCGGGAAATTCGGGAGAACCGACAGCATCTGCCGTACTGCGGTATGACGGAGTTACTGGCGAATATATTGACAGGTTTGTCGCCGATAATCCGAATACAGCAACTGATGAAACTGGCGGATTGTCTCGCCCTTACGGTTTAGCTTTTGGCCCTGACGGAAATTTTTATGTCAGCAGTTTTTTGACTGACCAAATTCTCCGATATAACGGCAAAACTGGACAGTTCATTGATGTATTTGCTGCGGGAAACCAGCAAGGGGGAGGATTGAACGGGCCGAACGGTTTACTGTTTGCTCCTGACGGCTATTTGTACGTGACAACGCAGGGGAGTGTTGCTCGCAACAATCAACCTGATTTTAGCGCAAATTTCCCCAGTCAGGTGCTGCGTTACAACCCACAAACCAGGCAGTCAAGTATCTTTGCTTCGCCCGATCCTTCGCCTCGGAGTCAGGGATTTGTGAGTCTTTTGGGAATGGCTATCGGGCCTGATGATGGCGACCTTTACGTGAGCGATTTTGCTAACGATATCAGGCGTTACAATTTAACCAGCGGGGAATTAATTAAGGTTTTACCTACGAATTATACTGATACTTCGCCCAGCAGCAATTATGTGGGTAGTTTGGCATTTTCGCCGATCGGCAATTTGTTTGCTGTGGGCTTTGACAACCGCGCCGATGCTAGCGGTGCGGGCGCTGTTTTGCGCTACAGCGGCAAGACTGGCGAACCGCTGCCAATATCGAGCAATACTTTGTTGAGTAACAATTCTATTTTTGTTTCTCCTGACAGCAAGTTAGAGCGTCCAGTGGGAATTGCTTTCTTTCCATCGGATGCTCAATTAGGTCAAAAGTGGAATTTTTCACTGGCAAATTACCCGATCGAACATCAAGGGTTAAACAACCTGAATATTGATGTAAATTACAAGTACAAAGACGGGATTCAAGATTATCAGTATCCTGATTTTGTACCGATTTATAATAGCATTGACAATCTTTTAGTTAACTACCCGAACGAAACAGATTTTTGGGAAATAGTCAACAAAAACCTGACGGAAAAAGTGCTGGCAGAAAATCCGACGATTGCGTCTGTGACGGTTAATTTGGATGTTTTGCCGACGGAAAAATTGCCTTACGAGCGCAGCAGCACTGTGACTCGGACAGCCGATGGCAAATTAGGAGAAGGCTGGGATTTCCAGATTCCTGATTATGCGATCGAACATCAGGGTTTGAACAATCTCAATATTGATGTCAAGTATCAGTACAAACCAGGAATTACCCAGGATGAGTATCCTGATTTTGTGCCGATTTACAAAGCCATTGACAGTTTCTTGACTAATTATCCCAATGAAACGGATTTCTGGGAAATTCTGAATAAGAGTTTGACGCAAAAGGTGCTGGCCGAAAATCCGGCTTTGGATTCGCTGCAAATTAATCTGGAGGTTTTGCCGACTAACCGATTGCCTTACGATCGAGCTAGTATTGTGTCGATCGCGTAACGTCTATAGCCTTTCTCAGGTTTCTAGAGGTACACTCCCTTAATGGGGAATTGGGAATTGGGAATGGGGAATTGGGAATGGGGAATGGGGAATAGGTAATTGCAGGATTGGTAATAGGTAATAGGTAATAGCAGGATTGGTAATTTGAGTGAGGGTTAGCTACCAGCGAGGAGATTTCTGCCCTCCGCTTCGTCCATTCCAATTCCCGATTCCCGATTCCCGATTCCCGATTCCCGATTCCCGATTCCCGAAGATTGTTATATAAATTGTCTGTTGCGATCGCAAACCCGGTTTTTGATTGAGAGTTCGCAACAATCCGTCTTGGGATAGATGCCTGTATTTCCTGCATTTGATAGAGTTTTCGGGTTACAAATAAAGTCAAAAACCCTGGTTTCTGCGTAAAGGTCGATCGCTCAGACAATTTAAGATTTAAGATTTAAGATTTGAGATTTGAGATTGGCAAACGATTTAATTTCCTTTCAATTGACCGTAATTCCGCCAGGGGCCCGAAAGCCAATATGTGCAATACAAACCAGAAATCTCGTCAACTGTCGCACATTTAAATTGTATATTTAGGGCGGGCGGGACACCGCATTCATTGTTCGATCGTTTTTGACAGACAATTTAAATACCGCAATAGCTTAAACCCCCGCCCAAGATATGGCGCGCGATCGACCGGACGCGATATTGCCGATCGCCCAAAGGTTTGGATTGCGGGCAAAGCAGTTAGATTTTTTTTTGAAACTGGTATCATAAAACTGTTATTTTAGCTGTAAACCTGATTTTTGTGCGTCGAGGAGGGGCAAAGATAATTGTTGAGATGAGAACTCCGGAGGAACCCGCAAAGTGGGGCAGAGGTTCCAAGATAAAGCAGAGCAATTTTTTATATTCTTTTTACAACCTCGATCGAAATTGAGTCAATAATAGAAGTATTCCAGGAATTTTGATTAAAAAATTAAGTAACAGATATTAAGGAGTTTTTGTGAAAACGCTAAATATCCTTTTATTAGAAGATAGCGATTTAGATGCGGAAATGGTTGAGGATTTTTTAGTTGACGGCGGACTCAAATTTTCTCTGCGGTGGGTAGAAACTCGCGAAGATTTTGTTGCAGCAGTGGAAAACCAGTGTTTCGATGTTATTTTGGCAGATTATATGGTGCCCGGTTTTAGCGGGACAGCAGCGCTGTCAATCGCCAGGGCTACTTGTCCGGGAGTGCCGTTTATTTTTGTTTCGGCCACTTTGGGCGAAGAAGTGGCGATCGAAACCTTGAAAAGCGGCGCTACAGATTACGTTCTCAAACGCAGTTTGACGCGCTTGGTGCCGTCGATCGATCGGGCGCTGCGGGAAGTTCGAGAGCGGCTAAACCGCAAAGCAGCTCAAGCGCAGCAGCAGGAAAGCGAAGCTCGATTTCGGATGATGGCAGATACCGCGCCAGTGATGATTTGGATGTCGGACGCGGACAACCTCGGCGATTACTTTAACAAAGTTTGGTTGGATTTTACCGATCGCACTTTGGCGCAAGAAATGGGCAGCGGTTGGATGGAAAGCTTGCACCCCGATGACTTGCCCAGATATCTGGATGTTTGCAACAGAGCTTTCGATGCCCGCAGGGAGTACCGGATCGAATGCCGCATGAGGCGCTGGGACGGGGAATACCGCTGGGTTTTGGGTACGGGCGTACCCCGGTACAGAGGCGATCGCACTTTTGCAGGTTACATCGGTTCTTGCATCGATATTAGCGATCGCAAACAGGCAGAACAAGAACGCGCTGTTGCTTTGTCCCGCGAACAAGCAGCTCGGAAGCAAGCAGAAGAAACAGCGAGAGCGCTGCAATCGGCAAACGATCGAATTACTAACATTCTCGAAAGCATTACAGACGCTTTTGTAGCCTTCGATTTAAACTGGAACTACACCTACGTCAACCAGAAAGCTCAAGACCTTTTAGGCAAATCACCAGCCGAACTGCTCGGTAAAAATATTAAGGAAATATTTCCTTGGGCTGTGGATTTACCCTCTTACAAAATTGTCGAAAAAAACTTAGCAAAAAAGGTGACAGTCGAGTATGAAGAATTCGTGCCGCTGTGGAATAAGTGGTTGAACGTGCGTTTTTATCCGGGCGATTCTGGTTGGTCGGCTTACATCCAAGATGTGAGCGATCGCAAGGAAGCAGAATTTGCGCTCAAAGCCAGTCAAGAAAAGCTGAGAATGTTGGCAGAATCTAACTTGATCGGAATTCTCTTCGGCGATGTTGACGGCGGCATCAGCGAGGCTAACGATGAATTTTTGCGGATGGTGGGCTACACGCGGGAACAGTTGCAGCGCGGGGAAGTCCGCTGGATAGACATGACACCGCCGGAGTTCATACCGCTGGACGAGAGCAGGATCGCAGAGGCAAGGGCAAAGGGCGTTTGCACTCCCTACGAAAAGGAATACGTGCGGCCCGACGGCAGCAGGATTTCAGTGCTGTTGGGGTATATTTTGTTGGGGGAAAATCGCCAAGAATCTGTGGCTTTTGTTCTCGATTTGACGGTTCGCAAAGAGTTGGAAAAAAAACTGCACGATCGAGCCGAGGAATTGGCGCGGTTAAACCGGATTAAAGACGAGTTTCTGGGAACTTTGTCCCACGAATTGCGAACGCCGCTGAATGCGATGCTGGGATGGACGCAACTGTTGCGCCACCGCAAGTTTGACGAAAAAACAACGGTTCGGGCTCTATCAACGATCGACCGCAATACCCGATCGCTCTCAACTCTGATCGAGGATTTGTTGGACGTGTCGGAGATTATTACCGGCCAACTGTCGCTGAATTTGCGGTGGGTGGATTTGATTTCGACGGTTGAGGCTGCGATCGAAACTCTCGCCCCCGCTATTGCGGCAAAAAATATTCAACTCGTGACGGATTTCGACGAAACTGCGGGGCGGATTTTTGGGGATTCGGGCCGCTTGCAGCAGGTGGCGTGGAATTTGCTGTCAAATGCGATTAAGTTTACTCCTGATGGGGGACAGGTGAGGGTGAGGCTGCAAAAAATGGAGATCGCTGGTGGACAAGCGCAATTAAGTGCGAGTAAAAATGTGTCGCATCCTAGCGTCGAAATTGAGGTCAGCGACACGGGAGAAGGAATTGCCGCAGAGTTTTTGCCCTATGTGTTCGATCGGTTCAGTCAAGCTGACAGTTCCGCAGCCCGAGCTTACAACGGATTGGGTTTGGGTTTGGCTCTAGTGCGCCATTTTGTAGAAATGCACGGGGGGACGGTGGAAGCGGAATCTGCAGGTTTGGGACAAGGAGCGAGGTTTTTGGTGAGATTGCCAATTCAACAGCAAAAGGGCGACGGCGGATTTTCAGCGATCGAGTTCGGGGAGTTGGCGGTTGCAGAAACTCCTGCCCTGGCAGCTTACAACGAGTCTTTTGTCAGCAGCAACCTTTCTGGAGTGCGGGTTTTGGCGATCGACCGCGACGGAGATGCCCTGGATTTTGCGCGTACAGTGCTCGAAGATTGCGGAGCTTTGGTGGAGACCGCTGCGTCGGGAAAGGAAGCCTTGGAGGCGATTTTAGGGCTGAATCCGAATGTTTTGGCGATCGATCTAGGGATGCAGGCGGAAGATGGAGAGACTCTGCTGCAGCAAGTGCGATCGCGATCGGGGAACAGGGAAATTCCAGCGGTGGCGCTGACGGCGACAGGTAAAGTACAAGAACGGGTGCGGGCGCTGCAGCAGGGTTTTCAACTTCACCTGTCCAAGCCGATCGATCCTGCTGAGTTGGTAGCGGTGGTAGCAAGTTTGGCTGGGCGATGACGAATTGTCGATCGCGCCAGTCGATTTGAGATTTGAAATTTTGCTCGTTACCAGGCTTTCTCGTTACCAGGCTCTGCCTGGTAATGCAGATCCAGAGGCTCTGCCTCTCTTTACC
>NZ_JBARVX010000491.1:0-11141 GCF_049646505.1 Microcoleus sp. | reverse complement strand
AGAAGGCATATACAGCAAGCTTTTTAGCGTTCCATACTGTATGTTTAATTAGGTTAATGGACTTAACAAATTGTACGATCGCCCGTTAGCCCTCGAAAAGGATCGCGCAACGTGCATATCCGACAGTATTTGCTTACTTTCATTTCAGCGCAGCAGGGCTTCCCAAGTGGCGCGGCCGACAATGCCGTCTGCTGGCAGTTGATATCGTCGCTGAGCAGCCTTGACAGCAGCTTGAGTTTCCGGGCCAAACACGCCGTCAGCACTCGCGCGCAAAAATCCCTTCGCCCGCAGTCTTTCTTGCAAATCTCTGACCGCCGGGCCCCGCATTCTTCTTCTCAAAACCGGAAAATTGGCGGGCTGCACTTGGGCGTTAATCTCTGAGTAGTCGGCAGTTGCAGGAGTGTTGGCGATCGGGTTTTCGACCGTCGCCGGGGCAGTCGCAGGAAACAACCGATTCCAAGTATTTTGACCGACGATACCGTCTGGGGCGATGCCTGCTGCTTCTTGGAACTGAGACACAGCCTTAGCGGTGCTTTGCGAGAAAATCCCGTCTACACTCTCAGCGTAAAATCCCAACAATTTAAGAGCAGCTTGGAGTTCGATCACTTCCGAGCCGCGGCTGCCTTGTTTGAGCGCGGGACGGACGATCGTACCTGTTTGGGCCTGCAAGTCCCGATTGTTACCTGGTTCGGAGGTAGGCATCTGCGCCGCAGCAGCAGTAGAGGCGATCGAACCCAGTGCCAAAAAACCGCACAAACTCCCGCCGAGGAGCCAACTCCGAACTTCGCGGGATTGATTCGAGCTTGCTGTTAGGTTTGGGGACATGGGAAATTCGACCTCTGCACAACTCTTGGCGATCGTACATCAAATCTAGAAAAAATTGCCAAGTTCCCCCTGCGCTTTCCCTCAAGCCGAACTGCGGAACACCAACGATAAATATTCACGCCGGAGTGTCAATTAATAGACGAGCAATTGCATTCAACCGCTTTCAATTTGGGAAATTATCTGCTACTGGGTGTGTCGATCTGTCTAGCACGGTTGCTCGATCGCACCGAAGACTCGTGCAATTGTTCGTGCAATCTCCCTCTGGCTTCTGGCTTCCCAAAAAAAATGCGGGAACAGTCTACCATTGCCGACTGCCCCCGTCTGCCGATCCTTTGAGAGGAGAACACTAAAAATTACTATAGCCTTGTTGCTAATTAATGTCAATACTATCAAAAAAATATTTCAATAAGGTGACGGAGGTCGATCGGGGTATGGGTTCTAACCGACGGCTGGTGGCAGTAGTCCGGCAGTCCGGTGCTGTTGTTGGGGCCGCAAAGAGTGGCTCCCCCAATCCTGGAAATAAGGACAAATCGTCGGCGGGGAGGGTCGGCACGGGGGCGCGACCCCTACAAGTGAAAATTAGTGCAAGATAGAGTAGATTCTCAATCTCTGGCTTGTGTCGGCCCTCCAGGATGTGATAAGTTGCATAGAACGATCGAGCTGTGCAAAAAAATCCCTCAAACCTAGCAATTTCACCAATTTCCTAATGTCCCTGCAACTGCGCGTTTACGTTCCTCCGCATCCGTTAATCAAACACTGGCTGGCTGTCGCCCGCGACGCGGCCACCCCATCGGTACTTTTTCGTTCTGCGATGACAGAATTGGGACGCTGGCTGGCTTACGAGGCTATTCGAGAGTGGCTGCCAACAGTGGACACAACTGTGCAGACTCCTTTGGCAGAATGTCCGGCGACGTTTATCAACCCGGAAGCTCCGTTAGTTGTCGTCCCGATTTTGCGGGCGGGTTTGTCGCTGCTCGAAGGAATTCAGACGGTGGTGCCGCTGGCTGCGGTTTACCACCTCGGCATGGTAAGAAATGAGGAGACGCTGGAACCGAGCTGTTATTTGAACAAGTTGCCGGCGCAGTTTAACCCCCAAACGCGGGTAATAATTAGCGAGCCGATGCTGGCGACTGGCGGCACGATTGTGGCGGTCATGCAGGAGTTGATAGCGCGGGGAATCGATCCGAGTTTGATTCGGATTATCTCTGTGGTGGCTGCAAAGCCGGCTTTGCAGAGGCTGAGTGCAGAGTACCCTAGTTTGAATATTTACGCTGCGACGATCGACGAAATAGTCAACGAACAGGGTTTTATTGTACCTGGTTTGGGTGATGCGGGCGATCGAACTTACGGCACGTAAACCAGCCTGCGGGCAATTTGAGATGGAAAATTCAAGATTTTGGATTTAAAATTGAAGAATCGATCCTACAGGTAAATCTTGCACTTAATTGCAGCCGCTCCGTGTTTGCTGGCGGTGAGCAGTTTCTGGAATCTATTACTGAAAATCTCTCACCCAGAAAGATGACTCTGGTTTGGTAAAAGCAGGCACAGAGAAAGTTAAGATTAAAACTAGAAGTCAAAAATAAATAGCGTTTAGCACTTATTGCCCGTGAAACTTGATTCTTTACCGCCAACCTTGTCTGCTTCTGACTCAGCAACCCCCAATTCCGATTTGCCACCACAGGTACAGCTACAAATAAAAGACGCTTATAAAAGTTCTGCTGCTCTAACCCCGGAGTCGGCTGAACTTTCAGTTAATGCAAATACTGATATTTGCCAGGAAGAAAAGAAACCGAAGCCGAAGCACTGGGCAATTTTTGCCTCGACTTTTGGAACTATTTTTTTTGCTGAAATTGGAGACAAAACTCAGCTCGCGATTTTGCTGATGACGGCTGAATCTCGGAATCCTTGGATTGTGTTTGCGGGTGCGGGTTCGGCTTTGATAGCAACCAGTTTGCTGGGGGTTTTGCTGGGAAGGTGGCTGGCTAGTCGGATTGCTCCGAGAACTTTGGAGAAAGCTGCAGGGGTGATTTTGCTGGCAATTGCGGCGGTTTTGCTGTGGGAAGTGTTGGGTTAAATTACCTTGGAGATTTGAGATTACCAGTCAACCGTCATGTGCGGGTAAGTCGCAAAAAACCAGGTTTCTGGCTGCATTTAGCGGTTAAACCGAGGATTTTCGAGCCTGCTGGTAAGTCCGAAAATTCAACAGGTGTGCAGTGCGCGGCCTACAGATACTACTTAGATTTCTCAATTAACTAATAACTGAATAAATATGGATTGGCAACTTTTAGGAATAACTTTTATTACGGTGTTTTTGTCAGAATTGGGTGACAAAAGTCAATTAGCTGCGATCGCCCTCGGCAGCAGTTCTAGCTCGCCTAGGGCTGTATTTTTCGGCACTGCGTCGGCGCTGTTGCTGGCGAGTTCGATCGGCGTTTTAGTTGGCCAAGGTACGGCTGAGGTTTTGCCGGAACAATTGGTAAAGACGATCGCGGCGATCGGATTTGCGGTAATGGGCTTGCGCCTGCTGTGGCCGAAATCTGATTTGCCGGAAGCTTCCGAGTAGGATTGACTGAAATATATAGCCTTTTTCAGAAAGATGAGGTACTGTGCGGCATTGGGCATTGGGCATTGGGCATTGGGCATCGGGCATCGGGCATTGGGCATTGGGCATTGGGCTATCCTCATCACGCTTGAGAATCGCTATATATCAAGATGGTTAAAATTTCCAAAAATTAACGGCGGGTGTGAATTCACGCCCGCCGCTAATTTTTGAGTCTTTCTCAACTCAATTTCGGAAAATTGTCTCGCTTAAACTTGGTTTTGGTAGCACCAGCCCACGAGGGTAGCGCCGAGGGTCAACTTCACAGCTTCCAAGACAAAATATCCTTGGTGCAGTAAATTCATCCCGGCGGGCACTTCTGCTGCTGAATCGAACAGATTTAGCTGCATTCCCAAGGCGCTCATTTGAGGTGTGAGGCTGTAGGTGTCAATCAGGGCGATCGCCAGAAGTACCAATGATAATATGATTGCTGTGCGGCTGCGCTTGCCGAAGTCACCGAATAAATTGCTCAAAACCATCAAACCCGTTGCCACCAGGCCCGAACAGATTAACTCAACGCGGTTGAATCCCCAGAACATCAAATTTCCGGCTGTTGCAAACTCCGGAGATGTCACCATGCCCGATACAAACAGGCTGGGCATAATTACTAAGTCCATAATCAGGCTAGCGCTGAGCCAGAAAATTAGGGCTACCATGACAATTGCTTGCCAGCGCGGTTTGATTGATTCCACTCTTGATGTTGTAATAGCTGTCATATCATTTCAAGCCTCTAAAATTTTCTTCTGTCTTTTTTAGAGTTTAACTAACTTTTCCCGGAAATCGTGTTAAGTATTTTTAAATTAATGGTAACTTTTTTAACTGAAGTTAGAAGAATTGTTAAGCTGGCGGGCGATGGTTCGATCGCGCGATCGAACAGTTGTAATTTTAGGCGCAACCGCAGCGGGTTGTTCTATAGATAATTAGGCTAAAAGCTGACGCACGCTACTAATTTTGTCGGTTGTAGGGTGGTGTGTCAGCGGCGGATTGTTCGATCGATATATTGACCGCTAAAAGCTGAGACACCCTACCAATTTACCACTAATTGCTAACTCGATCGACCTACAATCTGCTGTATATGCCTAAATTTCAACTATCATCTTGGCTTCCCCGTCTCCCCGCTCAAGTTTGGATTCTCGCCGCAGGTAGATTCCTCTCCCAAAGCGGCACGGGTTTTACTTTATTTTACGCGCCGATCTTTTTTGTCGATCGCGTCGGTTTATCTGCAACTGCTGTTGGTATTGGTTTGGGTATCGGTTCAATTGCGGGAATATTCGGCCGCGTTTTGGGCGGTTCTTTTTGCGATTCTAAATTTTGGGGAAGGCGGCGAACTTTATTGCTGGCGACAATGATTTCGGCTGTCGCTTCTTTTGTACTGGCAGCAACTAATAATTTCGGCGGCTTAGTTGCAGGAAATGTACTGATGGGTTTTGGCGTGGGTTTGTATTGGCCTCCAACGGAGACAATGGTGGCGGATTTAACGGAGGGCGATCGGCGACAGGAGGCTTTTGCTTTGACGCGGCTTGCTGATAATTTGGGTTTGCAAGTTGGGATTATTTTTGGCGGTGTTTTGATTGCGGTGACGGGGAATTATCGATCGCTCTTTATTATCGACGGTATCTCGTTTATAGTGCTGTTTGCGGTGGTGGCGATCGCCATTTCAGAAACCTACAAACCTTCAACTGCAACGGATGCAAGCCCAAAAAATCTCAAAAATGGCTGGATGGTGGCGCTGGCCGATCGCACTTTGCTAGTATATGCCTCGGTAAATATTTTGTTCACTCTCTACATTTCCCAAATTCAAACCACGATGCCGCTGTATTTTAGCAAGTTTGTGCAGGTGGGGACATCGGGAGGAGGCTTTTCTACAGGTACAATTACCGTTTTGTTTGCTTTTAGTACATTTTTAACGGTAGCTTTGCAACTGCCGGTTGTGAAAGCTTTGAGGCGGTTTTCCCATCCGAAAGCTTTGATGATTTCGGCGCTGCTGTGGGGAATGGGATTTATCGCGATCGGCTTGACGGGAATGGCAGCAACTGGCAATCTATTTTTAGCTGTTTTAGGCTTGAGCTTTTTGTCGGTGGCGACAGTTGCTTATACGCCTTTTGCTTCGGCTTTGGTGGTGGATTTAGCGCCGGAGTCTTTGCGGGGCGTGTATTTGGCGCTTAATTCTCAGTGTTGGGCGATCGGCTATTTAATCGGGCCGCCCCTGGGCGGTTTCGCCTTGGATCTGGGTAAATGGGGGGCGGATTATTTTTGGTTGGGTTTGGCTGTTAGCGTGATAGTGGCGATCGCGATTTTGCAAAAGCTCGATCCAATGTTGAAAGAAAAAATTATTGCAAAAAAACAACTTTTGTGATAAGGCAACTACTCGCACAAATCGCCAACAAAGCCGATCGATCTCAAACTGCGATCGTCGGAATTCCTCACATACATTACATACCTTATTAAATATATAAAAAATCTAAAATTCATGAATTTAAAACTTGTTGTTTTCGCTACCGAATAGGTTTACAATTTTTACAAGCAATTTTACAATTTATTTGTGAGGAGTCGCAGTGAAAGCACATTTACTACTTAGTGCTGGCGGAGTAGGTTTACTGTACCTACTTATCGGTTCTTTACCACTGGCAGCCATGCCTCCCGCCGCCCAAAAAGAAACATTAAGCACCACTCAAGACATAAAAGAGTCAGAGGCTAAAGTTAGCCTGAATACAACTGTTGAAAATCAAGTCAAAACCCCAGAAACATCCGAATTAAAACAAATCGATCTGTCGCAAGTTGACAGTACCGTCTCAACAGCCGATCGACTCGCAAATCTCCCCCAAGACACAACCAACCTCAATCTGCCCGAAACCACAGCATCAACCCCAGAAAACCCACCAGAAAACTCATTAAACTTAGCCCCAGCCGAAATCACCGAAAAAACATCGGCGATTCTCGCCCCAAACCCGCAGCCACCAGCCGAAATCACCGAAACCACATCGGCGATTCCCGCCCAAAGCCCTGCACCAGTTATTGCCCAAACAGAAACTTCTACTGCCGAAAAATTAGCTGAAATCGAAAACAGCACTTCCTTAGAGCCCGCACCAACCAACAGTCAAACTCCCGAATCTACCGAACTCGAACAAGTAACATCTGTCTCGCAACTCTCCGACGTGCGCCCGACAGACTGGGCATTTCAAGCCCTGCAATCTCTCGTAGAAAGATACGGCTGCATAGCGGGATATCCAGACGGCACATTCCGAGGCAATCGGGCAATGACTCGCTACGAATTTGCCGCCGGATTAAACGCTTGCTTGGATAAGGTAACAGAGTTGATTAGAGGCGGTACGGGAAATTTAGCAACCAAAGAAGATTTAACTTCTATCCAAAGATTGCAAGAAGAATTTGCAGCAGAATTGGCAACTTTGCGCGGTAGAGTCGATGCTTTAGAATCCCGCACCGCCGAATTAGAAGCAAATCAATTTTCGACAACAACTAAACTCAGCGGCGAAGCCATTTTTAGCGTTGCCGACACTACCAAAAACAATAACAGCGATACTCAGACAGTCTTCAATTACCGAGTGCGGCTGAATCTGCTGACCAGTTTCACCGGCAAAGATACGCTGATTACAGGCTTGCAAACTTACAACATTCGCAGCTTCGGCCCTGATTTGGGTTTGTCAACTGGGGCATTTAGCGGTTTGTCTGACAGTCAGGCAAGGCTGAGTTTTGAGCCGCAATTTCCAGGAATTAATCCTCAGAATTTATCTAGCATTAGCGCCAACACTGTTGAACTTTACAAACTGCTTTACGTCTTTCCAGTTTCTAGCAGCATCACTTTATTTGCCGGCCCAAAAGCAGAAACTTCAGACGCTTTTCAAGCAATCACTCCCTTTGCTGGAGAAGGGCAAGAATCTATTTCTAGATTTGGAGGTTACAACCCTGTAGTGCGCGTATCGGGTGGCACTTCTGGCAGCGGTTTGGCATCGGCTGGCGGGTTTATTTGGAACATTTCTAAAAAGCTGAATCTCACGGCTTTGTACGGCAGTGTAAATGCTGCTTTGCCTAACGATTTAGGCTTTCCAGCTACTCCGTTGGGGGCTGGTTTATTTGAGGGCAGTACAATTGCTGCGGCGCAGTTAACGATTAAACCAACTAGCAGTATTGACATTGGTTTAAATTACGCTTACAGCCGCCACCAATTGAATATTCTGGCTACAGGATTATCTGATGCGGATTTGGGTTCTATTTTGGGAAGAGATAGAGAACCTGTTAACGGCGGGGTGAGGATGAATTCGTTTGGCGGTACTGCAACCTGGCGGCTTTCTCCGAAGTTGGCTGTTTCTACCTATGGAGCTTGGATAATTGCTGATGCTGAAAGAAGCAATGCTTCTACAACTTTCAACAGTTGGATGGTTGGTTTACATTTCCGAGATATGTTCAAATCAGGAAATAATGCAGGTATTTTGTTTGGACAGCCTTTGGATCGCGATTCGGTAAGCGGCGGTGCTCGTTTTCAGGCCAACAAAGCAACTCCTTACCATTTGGAGGCTTATTATCGTTTCAGGGTTAACGATAATATCAGCATTACACCGGGGGCTTTTGTGTTGTTCAATCCTGAAGGTACTAAGGATAATGACACTGTAGGGGTGGGCGTTCTTCGCACTACTTTTACTTTCTAAGGATCGAAAACTTAATAACTTAAACACATCTTACAGTCTTCTATCTTGTAAGTTGTCAGAAAGAAGGAGGCAGAGCCTCCGGATCTGCATTACCAGGCAGAGCCTGGTAACGAGCAAATTTTGGGACGATGCTCAAAGCCCATCCCACAAGAAAACAAAAATTGTGGGATGGGCTTGAGCATCGTCCTAACTATTTTTGCAAGAAGTCTTTTGTAGTAAGGACTTCAGTTTTTTCTCATAAGTTTAGGCAACTTAAGGATTAAAGTCCTTACTACAAACGATTATTTTCTGCGATCGCCCAATTTGCGATAAACTTCTCTCAAATCAACTTGATGGTGAGCCAAAGCAACCAAAGCGTGATAAAATAAATCCGCCACTTCGCCGGCAATCCCGTCTTTGTCGTCATCTTTGCAAGCCATCACAACTTCCGCCGACTCTTCGCCAATTTTCTTGAGAATCTTGTTGTCGCCTCCTTCAAACAACTTGCAAGTGTAAGATGTTTCGTTAGGATTGTCCCGCCGATCGCAAATTACGGCAAATAATTGAGATAACATATCTCCAGGCGGCGGTACAATTTCCCCGTCAACTTGGTGAAAACAACTTCTTTCTCCCGTGTGACAAGCAATATCTCCGACTTGTTCCACTGTCACTAGCAAAGCATCGCTATCGCAGTCGTAACGCAGCCCTTTGACATTTTGAAAGTGTCCCGAAGTCGCGCCTTTGGGCCACAACTCGGCGCGAGAACGACTCCAAAACCAAGTTTGTCCGGTTTCGATGGTTTTTTGCAGCGACTCGCGATTCATCCACGCCATCATCAATACAGTGCCGTCTAAGTAATCTTGGACGATCGCGGGCACTAAACCGCGATCGTCGTAACGAATCTTTTCAATTGGGATCGATCGCATCAAACCAGACAAATCCTTAGCAGACATAATTTTATTTCAACTTTTTAATATAGATTTACGCTTTTTTTTCAGACAATTTTTTTAATTAAACGCTCTTGACGTTTTGAACACACAGGAAAAAAAGAAAACAAGAGATAGGTAATCTTTAAACCAGAAGCGAGTAACTGAAGGCACGGGTTTTTCCCGATCGACACCTGTGGCAACATACCAAATTAGGGGCAAATTGTCAACAGCTAATTTACAAAAAATTACAATCGAGCGCGATCGGTGCCGGCAGTAAAAAGCCTGAAAAACCCAAGCAAGTATTGCTACTGATTGGTTTGTATCCTAAAATCTATTAACATAGTTTCCTTGAATCGACCTAACCATTATCCTGAAGTCGCTATAAAAGTATCCTACCAACAACAGACCTTCACTAAGGAGAAAACATTGGTTTCCACAACACACTTGAAAACCACCAAATCAGAAGAAATCTTTGCCGCCGCCCAGAAGTTGATGCCCGGTGGTGTCAGTTCCCCCGTGCGCGCCTTCAAATCCGTAGGCGGAGGGCCGATCGTCTTTGACAGGGTAAAAGGAGCCTACATTTGGGATGTTGACAGCAACCAATACATTGACTACGTAGGTACTTGGGGCCCGGCAATCTGCGGCCACGCCCACCCAGAAGTCATCAAAGCCCTTCACGAATCTCTAGAAAAAGGCACCAGTTTTGGAGCACCCTCGCTGCTGGAAAACGTGCTCGCCGAAATGGTAATCGAGGCCGTTCCCAGCATAGAAATGGTGCGATTTGTCAATTCCGGCACCGAAGCCTGCATGGCCGTTTTGCGGCTGATGCGAGCCTTCACCGGACGCGATAAATTGATTAAATTTGAAGGCTGCTATCACGGGCACGCCGATATGTTTTTGGTAAAAGCAGGTTCCGGTGTGGCAACTCTCGGGCTTCCCGACTCGCCTGGGGTGCCAAAATCCGCTACCGCCAACACCCTCAACGCTCCCTACAACGACTTGGAAGCAGTTAAGGCTTTATTTGCCGAAAATCCCGGCGAAATCGCAGGCGTAATTCTCGAACCAGTTGTAGGAAATGCCGGATTTATTGTACCAGATGCGGGTTTTCTCGAAGGTTTGCGGGAAATTACCAAAGATAACGGTGCTTTGTTAGTTTTTGACGAGGTAATGACTGGTTTCCGCATCGCCTACGGCGGAGCTCAGGAAAAATTCGGTGTCACCCCGGATTTGACGACTTTGGGTAAAGTTATCGGCGGCGGTTTGCCGGTGGGAGCTTACGGCGGACGGCGCGATATTATGGGGATGGTAGCTCCAGCGGGCCCGGTGTATCAAGCTGGTACGCTTTCGGGAAATCCTTTGGCGATGACTGCTGGGATTAAAACTTTGGAATTGCTGCAAAAACCCGGCACTTACGAACAGTTGGATAGGATTACTAAAAAACTGTCCGACGGATTGCTGAAAATTGCTAAGGAAACCGGACACGCGGCTTGCGGCGGGCAAATTAGCGGGATGTTTGGCTTGTTTTTTGCGGCGGGCCCGGTGCACAATTACGATGATGCGAAAAAGTCTGATGTAGCAAAGTTTGGCCGTTTTCACCGGGGAATGTTGGAGCACGGTATTTATCTTGCTCCTTCGCAATATGAGGCTGGGTTCACTTCTTTGGCTCATACTGATGAGGATGTCGATCGTACTTTGGCGGCCGCGCGCGAAGTGATGGCGAGTATTTAAGGTTCGATGGTTGCGAATGCAAGTCCTTAAAACTCAGGGATAAACGATTAAAGTCCTTGCTGCAAAAAACTGCAAGGACTTTAATTTTTTATGTTGACTGCTGACTGTTGACTGTTGAGTGTTGACTGTTGGCTGTTGGCTGCTGACTGTTGACTGTTAAGAAGGGCGGGCACTCTTGGCACCGCCCCTACTGACTGCTGACTGTTGACTGTTGGCTGTTGACTGTTAGCTGTTAGCTGTTAGCTGTTAGTTGTTAGTTGTTAGTTGTTAGTTGTTAGTTGTTATTAGGAATTGAGAATTGGAAATTGGGAATTCGTAGCAAGTAACCAATAACCAATAACCAATAACCAATAACCAATAACCAATAACCAATAACCAATAACCAATAACCAATAACCAATAACCAATAACCAATAA
>NZ_JBARVX010000490.1:0-9522 GCF_049646505.1 Microcoleus sp. | reverse complement strand
GCGTAAGCCATTGCCAGATTATTTTTAGTTCTTGCCCAATCTTCAGGAAACTCTTCACGGGTGAAAACTTCTAAGGCATTTTGATAAAATGCTAATGCTTGTTTGATATTTTCTGTTTCATCGCCCAAAATTCTATCCCTATAAGCATTGCCCAAATTATTCTGAGTGCTTGCCCAGTTTAAAGGAAATACCTCACGGCTATAAATTTTTCGCGTCATCTCAAGACCTGTAATAGAAATTTCTATGTTCTGGGCTCGGTTGCCTAAAGGGAACTCTTTGATTAAGCTACTAAAATTGCTAATAATATCAGTAATTATTAAAGGTTCTGGATAATCTTCTGTGTCTATAATTGCTGTTGTCCAGTCTCGCCATAAGATCCTAAACTCCTCATTGAGTTTGTCTTGATTTGCTGCTAATATTGGGTAAAATCCTTGGGGAGTATCATTGCCTTCTAAAATTGCTTGTAAGATTTCCAACCAAAAATCTAAATAGGTTTGTGAAGTTTTATTTGCTGCATCCTTGTTCATGGCTATTTCCATTGCGTATAACCTTCAAAGTATTTGGGACAACGGCTGTCATTAAATATCGTCTCTCGGAAAATTTCCCCACATTTCTTGTCTGGCTTGGGCGATGTCTTCTTCTGTAATATCTACTTTTAAGTCAGCACACAACCCTTTGACGCTTTTTAGAGGTCGTTTGAGAATGTTTTTTTGCTGAAGAAATTCAGCAAAATCTAAAACTTCTTGCTGCTGATTCGGGGGCAATTCCCGCAATTTATCTAAAACTGCTTGCTCTAAATTCATTGTTTCTTTTCCTCCGTTTTTGCTTTAATTGACATAGCTTTGACTCTGCTCTGTTCTATCTTAATTATATACCAATACGCTTGGGTTAAGCTCGATCCCCCCTTAGCTTGCCCCCTACTCCCCCTTAAAAAGGGGGGGACAAGAACTTACTCAAAGTCCCCCTTCTTAAGGGGGATTTAGGGGGATCTCCGAGGAATAAATATTTTTAACTGAACCGTATTGAATTATATACCAGTCATTGATGAATTTAGTTTGATGGGTGAGTAGCCAGAAACCGGGTTTTTGCGAGAATATTTGGTGACAGCCGAAGAAATGGAAAAAAACCCGGTTTCTTAGATTTTGACTAAGCGCCAAATTCTGGCGGCCGCCCCATTAAACCAGTCATCAAGCGCAAGGCTAAAAATCTCACTGGGGGAATTGTTCGCAAACACCACAATCCGAAGCGGCGAAATGCGACTATTGGCAGCCAAGTATTAGAAAATAATCTGTCTAGGAAATCGGTAAATCCTAACACGATTAAGTTTTCTTTTTTGCGCCAGTTGTGATACCTTTTTAATACTCGCAAATCGCCGATATCTTCGCCTTTTTGGTGGGCTTGCTGCAAGATTTGGCCGATCGCCCCAGCATCCCGAATGCCCATATTCAATCCCTGGCCGCCCACGGGATGGCAGCAGTGTGCCGCATCGCCAATTAGCGCTAATCTGGGCAAAACGTAGCGATCGCTCTGCATTAACTGCACCGGGAACAAAAAGCGATCGCTCTCCAATTCCAAGTTTCCCAAAACTCCGCCCGTGCGCTGTTTCAACAAAGCCAAAAACTCTGTTTCGTCCATTTCTTGCAAACTTTTTGCCTCCGCGTGGGGTGCAGTCCAAACTATTTGACAGCGGTTCCCCGGTAATGGTAATACTCCCATCGGGCCGCTCGGCCAAAAGCGCTCAAAAGCGATATCGTTGTGCGGCTTTTCGGCTTTAATAGTAATCGCAACGCAGGATTGCCAGTATTTCCAGCCGCGAGTGCCGATATTTGCTGCTGTGCGGATTCGAGATTTAGAACCGTCGGCGGCAACTAACAATTTAGTACGAATTGTGCGAGTTTCGCCGTTTTGTTTGATTTGAATTTCAGCGCTATTATTTAAATATTTTACATCTATTACTTCCGCCGGACAAACCCAACTAAAATTTGGATTTTTTGCCAAAGATTCCTGCAAAGCTGACAGCATGACTCGGTGCTCGCCAACGTAACCTAAAGCTGTTTTTGGTACCGGCAATTTGCCAGTATTTCCCAAATCCGGGCGGTGGAATTCGACGACACCGGGATAGTCGCCGTCGCAAAGGCTAATTTGCTCGAAGGTGGTGATTTGGGGCAAGATTTGCTGCCACACGCCGATGTTTTCTAGGATCATTCCCGACAGCAGGGTGATTGCATAAGCTTGTTTTTTGGCTGCTGCGGCTGCGGGGAGTTGGGTTTCAATTATGGCGATTTTTAAGCCGGAATCTTTGAGGGCGCACGCTAAGGTGGCCCCGACTATGCCGCCTCCGACGATCGCGATGTCAAAGTCTAATTCCGGTGTTTGGGTGGAGGCTGCGGTTGGAGAAAGTTGGTTTACGGGCATTTTCAAGGGATTTTTTTAAGTGAATAATCATATTTACTCTTGTATTGTAAAGAATTATTGCGATTTTGGGCGACTTGCCCGATGCGTGAGCTTGAGAAACCCGGTTTCTGGCGATATTTCTGGTTTTTGTGCGTAAAACTCGTAGAAACCGGGTTTCTCGCCCGATGCGCGACTTTGAGAAATTAACAACCAACAACCAATAACTAACAACTAATAACCAATAACCAATAACTAACAACGGACAACTATAGCAATCCTTGCAGGAGTCGTAAACTTTTTACCCCACCCCAACCCTCCCCTTGTTAAGGGGAGGGAGTAAGAAATTCAAAAATGATTTAGGATTGCTATAATAACCAACAACTAACAACCAATAACCAATAACCAATAACCAACAAATAACTAATAACCAATAACCAATAACAAATAACCAATAACCAATAACTAATAACCAATAACCAATAACCAATAACTAATAACTAATAACTAAGTTTTGAAGTGCGAGCATTGCTTCGGTTGCTGAGGGGTAACGCTGGGGGAAAGCGTACAGCACCATCTGGTCTAAAATGCTAGCAAACTCGGGGGTGACAGTTGCATTTTTCTGCCAGATGAGATTGCCTAAATTATCGACTTTGAGCTGTTTCGGCCGCATCCCTGTCAAGGCTTGAATCCCGATGATCCCGACAGCATAGATGTCGCTGCAAAATTTCGGCGAACCGATGGCTTGTTCGGGGGGAATGTAGTCTTGCTGGGTGCCGCCGCGCGATCGCGTTTGACCTGTGCTATTTTGTGAAATGTTGATTTCTTTAACTGCTCCAAAGTCAATTAATACAATTTTGCTGTCTGAGGCGCGCCTGATTAAGTTTTGAGGGTGAATGTCTCGGTGAATTACATTTTGTTTGTGAACGAAGGCCAGGACTTCTAAGATATCTTTTAACAAAGCAATAACCCGCTGTTCTTCCCAGGGTTGACCTTCGATTAATTCTTGATAGATGGGTTGCCCTTCGATGAATTGATAGACTAAATAAAAATATCCATCTTCTTCAAATCGAGCTAACAGTTCCGGTATCCGATCGTGTTGGCCCAAGCGATACAATACGCGCGTTTCTCGATCGAATAGCTGGCTGGTTCTGTCTGACTGGCTTTTCAGGCGCTTGACGAGACACAAAGGTCGATCGGGCAAATTTTCATCTTCAGCGAGATAGGTATCGCTGTACTCGGTGCTCGCCAAATGTTCTCGGATTCGGTAACGCATCCGCAGCAGTTGTCCCAATATCGGATCGAGAGATTGAGCTGGTTGCGTGCCTTTTTGTACGCCTCTGATGATGCAGTCCCAAAGGTTTGCTCCGACTACTCTTTCTTCTGCTTCAATAATTCCTGCTTGCTTCAGTACCTTGGTGAGGTCTTTCCACAAGTTGTAGCCGACATACCGCCCCAGGTAGCCCACTGTGTAGCCGCGGGCGATCGGATCGTTTTGCTGAATTTCTTGGTACGTCAAACCCCCTACAACGCCTTTAATTATCGACTGCTGCAACCGACTCAGGTGTTTTTCAGTTTGTTCGTATACCAGATTGTCCAAAAAAATTATTGCTTCTTCTACCGTCATAGCTTCATATTTTAAATGATTTGTACAGGAGCTACGCATTTTTCTATCCCTATATTCCTGTTATACATGATTGTTATAAAATTTGCTAGGTTGTCTACTTATTGAAATATATTTTTACAAATATGACTTTTATGAGTTTAAGTTATGACTTTTATGAATTGACGTTTTAAGTAGTTGCTGCAACTATATCAAATACAACTTTTAACTAGAGAGTACATTGCCAAATTAGCGATTCGCAAATTTGACTGTACCCAATTCAACCAAAATCTTTAGAGGTGTATCATGCCAAACTCAATGACTCAAACAATTAAAAGGTCGATCGCATTTATCGACAGCGCCGTACCAGAAGCCCAAGTCTTAGCCAACGGCATTAACCCAGAAACCGAAGTCATTCCACTAGATGCCAGTCGCAGCGGCATCGCACAAATTGCCGAAGCCTTGCAAAATCGCAGTGTCTGGGCAATTCACATAATTTCCCACGGATCGTCGGGCTGCTTGCAATTGGGTAGCAGCAAAGTGAATGCAGATAGCATTGAGGGCGATCGCACTTCTTTACAGCAGTGGTTTGCGACACAAATGGGCGCGATCGAAAATTCGCAGCCTTCAAGCCTTGGGGAAGAAAGAATTCAACCAGAAATTCTGCTTTATGGCTGCCAAGTAGCAGCAGGCGACACAGGTATTGCCTTTATCAAAAGGCTGAGCGAACTAACCGGAGCCAGCGTTGCTGCCTCCCAGAATCTGACAGGAAGTGCCGCCCAGGGCGGCGATTGGGAACTCGAAATCAAAACAGGCAAAATCAAAACACATTTAGCCTTGAAACCAGAGGTATTGGCTGCTTACAGCCACGTTCTCTCACTCTTTAAAATTAATGACTACGATCCAGAAATCTACGTCACCAATATCACCGCCGGAGACTTTAACGGTGACGGTAAGCCTGACGTAGCCACTATGGATCTTTTGTCAAACAACATTGGCATTCTCTTTGGAAATGGCAATGGCACATTTAACTTTGGCCCCAAAATTAATTTAGGAGTAGCTCCTTACGACTTTGCAGCAGGAGACTTTAATGGTGACGGCAAGCTTGATTTAGGCATTACTAACTTGAGTTCTAAAAGCTTTTCTGTCTTATTAGGAGACGGCAAAGGCAGCTTTAGTCCGGCCACCAACTTTGATTTGGGTTTGCCCTTCAACCTCTTCTCTGGGGGAGACTTTAACGGCGATGGCAAGCTTGACCTAGTTACTCTTAGCTTCGACTCTAACAACATATCCGTACTGTTGGCAGATGGCAAGGGCGGCTATGGCAAACCCACTAACTTTAGTGTGGGAACATTTCCCAGCAGCATCGTTGTGGCAGACTTTAACGGGGATAAAAAGCTCGATTTAGCAACTGTAAACCAGAACTCTAATAATATTGCCGTACTGTTGGGAGATGGCAAAGGTAGTTTCGACAAAGCCACGAACTTTGATGTAGGAAAATCCCCCACTTCTATAGATGTGGGAGACGTGAACAACGACGGCAACCTTGACTTAGTAACTGCAAATAGCGGCTCTAACAGCGTTTCTATTTTATTCGGAGATGGCAAGGGCAGCTTTGGTTCTACTACCAGTGCTTATGGAGGAGTGAACCCCTCTTCACTTACCCTGGCAGACTTTAATGCTGATAGCAAACTTGATTTAGCAGTTTCTGATGTCATTTCCACCTTCATTTTGTGGGGAGACGGTACGGGTGGCTTCAACACTTACGACGAGGTTCCCTACACTGGTCTCAACCCTGTCATAGTAGACCTTAACGCAGATAAACAGGCTGATATAGTTGGCAATACCCTTGGAGATATCAGGGTTTTGCTCAACGATTTAGACGCTAATCAGGCCGTTTCTTACGCTATTACTATCAATGCTCCTAGCGATACAGAAGGCAACACCGGTGTAAAAAATCCCATTTTCACGGTGACTCGCAGCGGCAATACTACATTTAGCAGCAGTGTTAGTTATGACATTACTGGCAATGCTACTAACGGCAGCGATTACAACAATATTGGCGGGACTTCTGGGGCAACTGGTATCAAAGGCACGATCAATTTTGCTCCGGGTGAAACATCCAAAACCCTGATTATGGATGTCTTGGGCGATACATTACCAGAAAGCAATGAAGACATTATCGTTACTTTGTCAAATCCGATCGCACCAGGCCCCAAACCTACCATTACTACTGCTACCGCTAAGGGTACGATTATAGACGATGACACTCCTGGCAACACGTCCACTACGCCAATACCAATACCAACTCCAACTCCAACTACATCCGCTACTCCAACACCAACTCCAACACCAACTCCAACACCAACAGAAACTACGTTAACTACTCCAACTCCAATACCACCTCCAAGTAAGCCAATACCAATACCAACTCCAATTAACCGCCCGCCGCAGCTAAACGAAGGCCCAGAAACAACTCCCTGGCGCTTCAGCAATCTGAGAGTCAGCAAATCGTCGTCGAAAATTGAGTATACGGTTCCAGAAAAGGCATTTACCGACCCAGATTCTGGCGACAAACTGACTTATTCAGCAACTTTAGAAAACGGTCAACCTTTACCGAATTGGCTGACTTTCAATCCCACTACCCGTACTTTCAGCGGCGACAATACTCAAGCGAAGTCTCTGAACATTAAGTTAACTGTCACTGACAAAGCTGGTGCAACTGCTAGCGATGTTATTCTGTTAAGAACTCGTCAAGCTGGTGTGGTCATTGACGGTTATATTCAGGGTGCGACTATCTTTTTTGATGCCAACAAAAACGGGGTAAAGGATGCTAGCGAACCTTCGGCAACGACTGATGCTAATGGCGAATACGAACTCGATATCCCGGACAGTTTCGATACGAATAAAAATGGAATTTTTGACGCAGAAGAAGGGAATTTAGTAGCTTTTGGAGGGACGGATACTGCTACGGGTTTGCCGCTGGAAACGCCTGTTTCAGCACCTCCGGATGCCACGGTTGTTACTCTGTTAACCAGTTTGGTAACTGATTTGATGGATGGGGGAATGACGCAGAGTGAAGCCGAGTCAAAAGTTAAATCTACTCTGTCTATTCCTGCGGGAGTTGACTTACTCGACTTAGATCCGATCGCCTCTACAGCCAAAAATGAACCTGGTGGTGTCGAAACTCTAGTCGCCATGACAAAAGTCCAAAACGTAATTACCCAAACCAGCAGCCTGATTGACGGTGCATCTACGGCGGACAATACTGCGATCGTCAAAGCTGTTGTCGGGGCAATTAACAGTAAAATCAAATCCGGCGGTTCCCTGGATTTGAGCGATGCGGCACAGGTAGAAAGCATCATCCAGCAATCTGTTGCCAACGTCAAACAAGTTGATAGCAATCTCAACACAGAAAAACTTTCCCAAATTGCCCCGGAAGCGGCGAAGGTAATGGCTGAGGCAAATCAAAGCACGGATCAAGTTAAATCTAAATTTTTGCCTGAGTTTATTCCCTCGGAAATTGCCAAAGTCCAAAAGGTGACATTAGGTGAAAGTTCGATCGCCCTCGAAGAAGCGGCCGCTGGCACAAAACCAATCGCACAGGTAGTTTCCGAAAATACTGGCGAATTTTTAAACGCCAAAATTCAAGGAAATCCAGCACCGGCTCAACCCGCTGTTCCGGTTGTGCAAGGTGATATTGAAGTTGTCAATACTTCTCCTGAAATTCTCGGTGATGATGGCAAAAATCTTGTCGGTACTGATGATAGCGATACTTTAATCGGCGGCAGCGGTAACGATTTTATCAGCGCCAGAAAAGCTAGCGATTCCCTCGATGGTGGCAGCGGAAATGACACGATTTACGGTGGCAAGGGACTCGATACGCTGACAGGTGGCAGTGGATCTGACATCCTATTTGGAGGCCGCGGTGCTGACAGTTTGGAAGGCGGTGAAGGCAATGACAGTTTGTACGGCGGTAAGGGAGATGATACTTTGCTTGGCGGTTTGGGTGATGATTTCCTGAGTGGCGAAAATGGCAATGATTTTCTGACAGGAGGTGCTGGGAGCGATCGCTTTTTGTTAAATTCAGGTAGCGGTTCAGATACAATCCTTGATTTTGAGGTGGGTATCGATAAATTTGCGCTCGATAACGGCTTGACTTTCCAGCAGTTAGAAATTAGTCAAACTGCGGGAGTAACGTTGCTGAAAGTTACATCTACTGGTCAAGTTTTGGCAACTGTGAATGGGTTGAATAGTTCGATTACTGCATCGGATTTTGTGTTGCTTTAGATTTAACTCCAGCGTAGGGGCGATCCTGTGGTTGCCCTTCTAAATGAGGTCGGCACTAAAAACGAATCATTTGTTAAATCACTTTTACCGGGAGGAGCATCATGTTTGAATTTGGAAAAATGACCCTAGTATTCATTACCGCATCTGTTGCTATTTTGCTGCCAGTTGTTCGGACTACCGCACAAGAAACCAGCAGCGAATTCAGTCAACTACAAACTTTATTAGAAGCGAAGAAATGGGACGATGCCGATCGCGAAACCGTCTCTTTACTCCGCAACAACCCCACGTCTTGTCCGAACCTCCGCGCGATCGACCAATTGTGGATGCAACACAGCAGTAACAAATACGGTTTGACCCCGCAGTTAGAGATTTGGCAACAGACGGGGAAGGGTTTAAATTGTCAAACTTGCGAAGAAGAAATTAAAGAATTTAGCAAAAAGGTAGGATGGAAACTCGGCTCGCAAGCAACTCCTATGCTAGGGGATTTTCCAGCTCAGTACCCAACTGTTGCTGCATTAGGTTGGCAAGGCTACGTTGATGGAGATGCAACTATGCAGATTCTTTTTGGTACCCGGAATACATGGCAAGCGTGGAAAGTTCAAGGTTATAACTTGTTCTCTACTTTTGCTAATTGCGGCAAGTAAGTAGACCAACCTAAAAAAACAGAATACTCAGATACCCGACTTCTTAAAGAAGTCGGGTATCTAAAGCGCGAGGTCGTTTTACGTTCTTTTGCTTTCATACTTCTGGTTCTTTTAAAAAGCTGGTTTTGCTGAATACAGGTATGAATTAAAAATTTCCCAATTGCTATGGGCCAAGTATGGTGAGTTTTGTAACGTTGGAGAAAAGTTTATTCATACCGTAAATCAGCAACGCCATTTATAGAAAACAGGCAAGATGCCTGTTCCACAAATATAGAATAAGAAATAACAATCAACAGTCAACTGTCAACTGTCAACTGTCAACTGTCAACTACTTAATCTTGTTCACATAGCCCCACAAACTATAATCGCGACTCAGCCAACCCCGAAAAAAAGCCATTTGACTCGGATCTTCTTGCACCCGTTTGTAGCGGTAAATAATCCGCTCGTTAATCATTTGCAGCGCTGTATTCTTGTTGTTAGCAACTTTCAACGCTTGCCTGGTGCGCGAATCAAAAACACCAGTTTGTGGCAATCCTAAAGCTTGCTGCAAAAATGTAATAGAATTGTTAATACCGAAATTAACTGCGGTGTCAA
>NZ_JBARVX010000489.1:0-1835 GCF_049646505.1 Microcoleus sp. | reverse complement strand
ACGTAGTTGATACGCCTACTTGTTCCGCATTGTTAAAATTATAACACAGATTACTCGCAGCCTAAAGGCTGCAACTGCGTTTCATCCCCGGCTTAAAAGACCGGGGTTCTCACGCAACGCGCTATAGTGCCGGCTGACTCTTCGTCGCGGGCTGGCTTGTCGGTGGTTGAGGAGCCAGCGGCGCGAAGGAAGTGTGAAAACTAATGTTGTAACAGCGGGAATCAAAGATTTGTTCGGCAGTCAGGCCTGGCGCGCATTCCTCCCGCCACTCAACGGAGTACAGTTAAAGTGCGGGACTCCTGCTGTCTAGTTGAATTAAAATTTGGCTTTAAGGCGTTTAATCTTATGACTGCAAAAACAACGACCTCGATCGATTCTGTCCTGCGCTACGAGGTTTTGGGATCTCGCCGCTTCAGCAATTACTGGTGGGCGACGATTGTCACCATTGGAGGGACTGGTTTTCTGCTGTCGGGTCTTTCCAGCTACTTGCGCGTGAACCTGCTGCCTTTTGCTGACCCGACTGAACTCATTTTTATCCCCCAAGGCATCGCGATGGGTTTCTACGGTGTCTGCGGCGTGCTGTTGGCGCTTTACCTGTGGCTGACTGTGCTGTGGGATGTCGGCGGCGGTTACAATGAGTTCGATCGCAAAACTGGTAACATTCGGATCTTTCGCTGGGGATTTCCCGGCAAAAACCGCAAACTTGATTTTACTTGCAAAACATCCGACGTGCAATCTGTGCGGGTGGACATTAAAGAAGGTCTCAGTCCCCGCCGCAGCATTTATCTCAAGCTGAAAGACCGCCGTCAGTTTCCCCTGACTAGAGTCGGACAGCCGATTGCTTTGTCTGATGTGGAAAATCAAGCTGCCGAATTGGCTCGATTTTTGCAAGTTCCCCTAGAAGGACTGTAGATATTTGGAATTTGGGGTTTTCGATTTGAAATTGGTAGTGTCTGGCAAGATGCTATTGGGCGCACAAAATCGATCGATTTAGTTCGCGCTGCGCCGCGCACATTATCCTGGTAAATCGATAAGTCTAGGGTACGCATTGCGTACCTGGGCTTTTTGTACGAACTTGAAAGTGAAAATGCAAATGCAAATCAAAATTCAGCGGTGGTTGTTCTCACTTTTAATCATTGGTGCGCTGTTGGTCGGGGGTTGCGGTAGTTCCCCTGCGACGAACTCAACTACGACACCGAACCAGGCGTCTGGTGAAAGCATTTCTTTGTCTCCGTCTCCTGCTGCTGTAGCGGCGAGTTCGCAATTTAAGGATTTGCCGCGCTTGGAAGGAAAAGCAACGGTGGTAATGACGGTTAAAGGTGCTCCAATTACGATCGAACTTGACGGCACAAATGCGCCGATTACTGCGGGCAATTTTGTCGATTTGGTTCAGAAAGGTGTCTACGACGGGCTGGTATTTCACCGAGTCGTGCGGGAACCTCAGCCTTTTGTAGTTCAGGGCGGCGACCCCCAGGGTAAAGACCCTAAATTCCCTGCGGCGCGGCTGGGAACTGGGGGTTTTATTGACCCGAAAACTTCTAGCGAGCGCATGATTCCTCTGGAAATTAAAGCTAAAGGTAGTTCGAGTCCTACTTACAGCCAAACGCTAGAACAAGCTGTGGTTGCCCAGAAACCTGTGTTGATGCACACTCGCGGGGCTGTTGCTATGGCTCGATCGGGCAATCCTGATTCGGCTTCTTCTCAGTTTTACTTTACTTTGACCGATTTGCCGTTTTTGGACGGTAGCTATGCGGTTTTTGGCTATGTGAAGGAAGGGATGGATGTTGTCGATAAGATTGAAGCGGGCGATCGCATTGAAAAGGCTACTGTTACTC
>NZ_JBARVX010000488.1:0-15123 GCF_049646505.1 Microcoleus sp. | reverse complement strand
TGACAATGTTAGATCACGCGGCTTATCTGGGACGGGAATTTGTGCGGGCAGAACTTGCATTGTTGAGCGATCGAGAATACGTTCAAGATTAGTGCAACTGTTAACTGTTAACTGTTAACTGTTAACTGTCAACTGTTCAAGAAAAACCTTGATACCAGAAATAAGTCACCATCGGAATCACTGTCGCCAACACCAACAGCACAACCACAACAACTGTGGCATTACCTTGGTCTGTTTCTTCAGCTTTTTTAAACGTGCCTTCAACTTGAATGTTATCAACAACTTCAGGCGCGCCCGGATCTGGTTCACCGGACAAAACAGTAGCAATGCGCGAACTCGCCTCCGTCAACGCCTCGTTGTATTTGTTAGCTGCCCGCAGCGGCACTTGCAAGGTTTCCCCAGCTACACTCTGGGCAATTTCATCGGTTAGCAGGGACTTCACCCCTTCACCGGTGCGAATTGTGGCGCTGTTGGTAACAGTGTCGAGAACCAGTAAAATTTGATTGGTCTGGTCTTCTTTTTTGGGAAACCACTGTTCAAACAGTTGGTTAGTAAAAGTGGCAGTTGTTTCGCCGTAGTCTAAGCGGTGGATGGTGACAAACCTGACTTCTTTGCCTGTTTGTTTTTCTAGGTTGTCGAGTTGGCTGGTGATATTGCTTTCGCTGCTGCGGCTGAGTACGTCGCCTTTGTCGAACACCCAAATTCGATCGCCCGCCGACAGCAGCGGCATTTCGTAAACGCCAGTCGCCAAGGCCGGCAATACCGCTACCTGCGAGGCGATCAGGGCGATCGCGATCGCCGCCGCCACTGGTTGGAGATATTTTCTCCAGTTAAATAATTGCTTGAGGAGTCTAGTCATGAGGTTAACCGTAAAACTGACTTTTTCCCAAAAATACTATAGAAACCAGCGTAAAATGCAATTTATGCACAGCAATATTTAAAATTAGGTCGCCCTGCGAACTCCCGCCCGATGATTTTAGGATTTTAACTATGCAGCCAGCAGACAGTTATAAAGGTTGGATTCTGCAATCGCAGAAAGTATTCTACGTCGAAGTTTGGGATAGCCGGGGCAACCGCCACGTCGCCGTCCAAAATGCCAAGACTGAGGAGGAAGCTTTGGAATTAGCCAAAAAGTGGATTGACAAGTACGAGTCAAAACCCGGAAGAATGCCGATCGACATACCGTATCCTTTCGGAGACACGATCGATATGCCATTTTGAAGTCATTAGTCATTAGTCATTAGTCATTAGTCATTAGTCATTAGTCATTAGTCATTAGTCATTAGTCATTGGTTATTGGTTATTGGTTATTGGTTATTGGTTGTTAGTTAGTTGATACAAATTACCAATTCCCCATTACCAATTCCCCATTACCAATTCCCCATTACCAATTCCCCATTACCAATTCCCCATTACCAATTCCCCATTACCAAAAGCTAGCTTTTGGCTATGAAATTCCTCGCAATTTCTGCGTATTTTCTACCAAACTTTTAGCAAATTCGTCGAACCTTTCAGACAGTTTTTCGTCCAACAATTTACCGTCAGGACTAAAAGCTTTCCAAGCTTGTCCGATCGCAATTTGTTCGGGAATTACCCAAGCGTGCACCCATCTCAAAATAGTTCGCAAATCGTTGAGCGCGTTGCTGTTGACTTGCCCTCCCAAAACGCTAATCGAACCCGCAACTTTGCCGTCCAAATGCTCGAAAGTGAGTAAATCGAGGGCATTCTTGAGAGCACCGCTGACGCTGCCGTGATACTCCGGCGTTGCCAAAATCAAAGCGTCGGCTTGCTTTACCGCATTCCGCAGCTTTTCCACATCCGGGTAATCGGGATAATCATTCTCACCGTCGCAGAAGGGCAGGTCGATCGATCGCAAATCGAATATTTCAACTTCCGCGCCCAGGGCTTGCACCCGACTTGCTGCCACCTTCAATGCTAACTGGCTGTAAGAGCCAGCCCGCAGACTTCCACCAATGCCGACAATTTTCACCATAAAACTTAAAAACAATAACCTAAAACTAAAGCGTACTCATTACGATTATGATTAATCTAACAAGTTCGATCGGCAACTGTCAATCGATTAGAGATTAGAGATTTGAGATTTATGGAGGTGGCCGAGAAACCGGGTTTTTGCCAAAATTCTTGATTAAAGCCACAGATTTGGGAAAAAACCCGGTTTATCAGTCGCAGTCCGTAAGTTTAGTGTACCAGGCCGAGAAACCGGGTTTTTTGAGCAAAATCCCCGATCGAAGCCCCAAATTCAGTAAAAAACCCGGTTTATTAGTGGCAGCGGATTCAAAACCAGCCCTCTCCAGCGGACTCTTGAGAAGCCAGCTACAGAGAAACCCATCCAACACCCGGCATCTTGTTAAAATAAATGAGTGTAGCAAACCACAAGCGGTCAATCTTGGCAGTCTTCAACCTCGGGCAAAAAAGCAATATGAAAAATTCTTGGAAACACGCATGGCTGGGGCATCTAGCTGTAAAAAACGACAAATCGAGCCAGCAGAATCCTAAAAAATCAATGTCCGGGCGGAATCTTTGGCGCATCCTGGGCAGTTTGGTGATTTCTCAAGGAATATTGCTCTCGACCCCGGTTTTTGCCGACAGCGCGCCAAACAACACCATGAGTTACAGCAAACTCATCGAAAACATAGAGAAAGGGCAAGTCAGTAAAATCGAAATAGACGAAACTCAAAGAACTGCCAGAGTTAAGCTAAAAGATCAAAAAAGCGATCGAACCCAAACTGTTACCCTGTTCGATTACAACAACCGGGAACTGTACTCGCAAATCCGCGCCAAAAAAATTGACTTTGAAGTCAAACAAACAGCCGATAATGCTGCGGCAGTCAGTTTAGTAGTAAACTTGCTAGTGATTTTTGCAGTGCTGGCAGTGTTGATGGCTATCCTGCGCCGATCGACCCAATCCCAAGGAAATGCCATGAACTTCGGCAAATCCCGAGCCCGTTTCCAAATGGAAGCCAAAACCGGGGTGATGTTCGACGACGTAGCAGGGATCGAAGAAGCCAAAGAAGAACTGCAAGAAGTCGTCACCTTCCTCAAAAAACCCGAACGCTTTAACGCCATCGGCGCGAAAATTCCCAGAGGAGTTTTGTTGATCGGGCCTCCGGGAACCGGTAAAACAATGTTGGCAAAAGCCATCGCAGGCGAAGCAGCCGTCCCCTTCTTCAGCATCTCCGGTTCCGAATTTGTCGAAATGTTCGTCGGAGTAGGCGCTTCCCGCGTCCGCGACTTGTTCAAAAAAGCCAAAGAAAACGCCCCCTGCATCGTCTTTATCGATGAAATAGACGCGGTAGGAAGGCAGCGCGGCGCTGGTATCGGCGGCGGAAATGACGAACGCGAACAAACTCTCAACCAGTTGCTGACAGAAATGGACGGCTTTGAGGGTAACAGCGGCGTGATTGTGATTGCAGCGACTAACCGCCCTGACGTGCTCGATACTGCCCTGCTGCGGCCCGGCAGGTTCGATCGACAAGTAACGGTAGATTTACCCAGCTACAAAGGACGTTTGGGGATTTTGCAAGTGCACGCGCGCAACAAAAAACTCGACGAAGAAGTTGCCCTAGATACGATCGCCCGCCGCACCCCCGGCTTTTCCGGCGCTGACTTGGCAAACTTGCTCAACGAAGCGGCAATTCTCACCGCCCGGCGGCGCAAAGACACGATTGGTAACTTAGAAGTTCACGATGCGATCGACCGGATCACGATCGGGCTTACTCTGAATCCGCTGCTCGACAGCAAGAAAAAGTGGATTGTAGCATACCACGAAATCGGACACGCCCTAGTCGCGACCATGCTCAAAAATGCCGATCCGCTGGAAAAAGTAACGATTATTCCCCGTTCGGGCGGCATCGGAGGCTTTGCTAACTTTGTGTACGACGACGAAATGATCGACAGCGAAGGTTTGACAAGTCGGGCTTGGCTGTTAAGCCGGATTACAGTAGCTTTGGGCGGACGGGCTGCAGAGGCTGAAATTTACGGCGATGCCGAAGTAACCAAGGGTGCCAGCAGCGATATCAGACAAGTCAGCAGCCTCGCTAGGGAGATGGTAACGCTTCACGGGATGTCGAATTTGGGGCCTGTGGCTTTGGAAAGTCCCAACAATGAGGTGTTTATGGGTCAAAGCTGGAATTCGCGAGCCGAGTATTCCGAAGAAATGGCAATCAAGATCGATCGGCAAGTCCGGGAGATTGCCTTTCACTGCTACGAAGAAGCTCGCCGGATCATCCGCGAAAACCGCCCCTTGGTAGACAAACTTGTGGAAGTGCTGTTGGATGAAGAAACGATCGACGGAGACCAATTCCGCCAAATTGTCGCTCGATACACCGAGTTGACCAAAAAAGAGTTAGCTCCAACGTAAAGAGTTAGTTGGCAGTTGTCAGTTGTCAGTTGGCAATTGGCAGTTGTCAGTTGGCAGTTGGTAAAGAGTCATTAGTCATCAGTCATCAGTCATTAGTCATTAATTCAGGTAAAGAATCATTAGTCATCAATCATTGGTGATTAGTGATTAGTCATTAGTTAACGAAGTAGGAATTATGCACCGACTCTATTTTTAGAGTGCGCCTGAAGCACTTTACTACTAACCCAAAAAAATGACTAATGACCAATGACTAATGACTCTTTACCTTAACTAATCACTAATGACTCTTTACCTTAATTAATGACCAATGCCCAATGCCCAATGCCCAATGCCCAATGACTAATGACTAATTAAGACTGATTGGAATACATTTCGCGAAGTACCAAAGCCGGATCTACCCAGCGGCCGCCGTACTTCAATCCCCAGTGCAAGTGAGGCCCACTGGTGCGGCCCGTCATTCCCACTCTGGCAATTCTCGCACCCGCCGGCACCGTTTGACCCTGCCAAATTTGCAGGCCGCCTTCGCGATCGACATAATAGCGCCCGCCGCTAACTTTTTCTACTCTACCTCTGAGGTGACAGTAGATGTGCTCCCAATCTCCCGATCGCACCACCATACCAGTGCCGCACCTGCCATCTTCCCAAACTTCCACCACTTGACCCCCCCACCAATTGCGGATGTAGCTGCCTTCGGGCGCCGCCATGTCCAAACCGTAATGAAAATCTCCGCCGCGGGGGCCGAACGGAGAAGTGTAGGCTTCAAAACTTTCGACGGGAAAAGAAGCTTCTTGCCACAAATTACCCGTAGCGATTTTGGTTGGTAAAGCTGACTGAGCCTTGACCAACTCCTGCTGCAAATAAGGGCTAATCACCACGATACAGAGCGAAAGAACTAACAGTAGTATCTGTCTAAGGTGAAAAAAGCGTTTAACCGTCAGCGGGCCCCTAGAGTCTTGCACGATTTATTTAACTCCTGAAAGTTTAATGTGTTGGCGAATCTGCGTTGTCTGTTGTGCCAATTCGCTGCAAGATTGCCTCGCGTGCTGAATCTACTAGCGAATCAGTTAACCAAGGTGTATCTTACTGCATACAGAACTGGTGTCAAGCCTTCAGCTTAAATATTGTAGCGAACAGAAAGTCGTTGGCCCGGTGAAATTTGTGCTGCGGTTGAATTCGATCGAGCTTTTGTTTGACACTATAGTTTAGTCCGGGATTTTGGATGCCGTCTGAAATCTCAAATTCATAACACACATAAGCAATGCTTACTGAAATTTTCCCTTTTAGTTTTGCCATAGATGCAACTGCGATCGCCGGTGCGTCCTTGTGGTCTTTAGCCCTGTACTGGGGTCTGTCGCCCCTCACAGAATGGGTAATCTTGCAACTCAACCGCTGGATGAATTTTGCAGAAAGATCCCTCTACACCTCGGAAGCGGAGTTTGAGAGAACCCGCCAAGCCAGAGAATCTCAAAATGCCTTTTACGCTTCCCTGTTGAGCATTCTGCCCTTTTTGATTGTCGGCGGATTGTGCAATTGGGGAGTCGAATGGTCTCTGGGCACTGGTTGGGCGGTATCTATGGGGACGATCGCCTGTATTGGCGGCGGCGTTTACGAACTCGGCCGCCGAGACGGTCAATCTTAGGCGATCGTAGATTTTGGATTTGGGATTTTGGATCGATATTTGGGGATTTGCAAGGATTTAGAATCGATCGCCATCTCAAATCCAAAACTCCAACTCTCAAATAAATATGATATTTTCACGTTTATTTGTCGATCGCGCCTCAAACAAAATTCATAATATAGTTCAATCATAATTTGACTCATTTTGTAGGGTGCCAACGCGCTTAGTGTTGAAGAGCGCCAGCCGCGAGGCGATCGTATCAAATCCGGCTCCACCGGAATGATTGAACCGCAGAGCGCACAGAGGACGCAGAGGGAGAATCTGTGCGCGCACTCTCAACAAAAAATGCTTTTTGCCAAGCCGGAGATGCTTCCTTACAGAGGAGCGAGAACAGACAGATAAATGAATCGTTCCGATACTAACGGATTTGGTATTAATGGCTGAGGGCGCGCCACCTTAGATATATCTCAATCTTCTGCATCCAGGACTGTCTGCTATAATTAACTCTTCTGATTTGGGGATAAATCAAATGAAATACCAACCAGAACCAACATTATTAAATCAAGCCCGCGCCGCCTTCCAAAAAATCTGGGGATACGACGACTTTCGACCGCCGCAAGCAGAAATCGTCGGTAGTTTGTTAGCAGGAAAAGATACAATTATAATTATGCCGACAGGTGGCGGCAAATCAATCTGCTTTCAACTGCCAGCTTTGTTACAAACAGGCTTGACTTTGGTAGTTTCGCCCTTAGTCGCATTGATGGAAAATCAAGTGCAAGAATTGCGCGATCGCAATCTCCCCGCTTCCCTCCTCCACAGTCAACTGTCAGCACAGCAGCGCCGACAAACAATGCAATCGCTGCAACAAAATAAGTTGAGATTGCTGTATTTGTCTCCCGAAACATTGCTCAGCAAACCAGTCTGGGAGATTATCAGTCAGCCCCACATCCAAATCAACGGTTTAATATTAGACGAAGCTCACTGTTTAGTGCAGTGGGGCGATACTTTTCGACCTGCTTACCGCCGTTTGGGTGCAGTGCGACCGGCTTTGTTGAAAGCTAAACCAGAAGGTAGTAAAATTGCGATCGCAGCCTTCACCGCTACCGCCAACCCGGAAGCACAAAAAATCATCAAAAATGTCTTGGAACTGCAAAAACCAGAAGCATTTTTGCTAAGTCCCTACCGTTCTAACCTGCACCTGCAAGTGCAGACTGTCTGGACACCGAGGGGACGCAAACAACAGTTATTAAATTTTATTAAATCTCGACCGAAACAAGCAGGTTTAGTGTACGTCCGCACGAGAAAAGATAGCGAAAATTTGGCTAATTTGTTGGAAGGTGCAGGTTATAAAACCGCAGCCTATCATGCAGGTTTGAGTCCAGAATCGCGCCGAAAAATAGAAACAGCTTGGCTGAACAACGATCTTAAATTTGTGATTTGTACCTGTGCTTTCGGGATGGGAATTAACAAGCCGGACGTGCGGTGGATTGTGCACTTTCAAGCACCTTTGCTATTATCGGAATACATTCAGGAAATTGGTAGAGGCGGACGCGACGGCAAATCGGCGATCGCCCTGACATTGATTGGCGAACCTACGGGCTTGCTTTATCCCGAAGACAAACAAAGAAAGGAGTTTTTTCAAGATAAATTGCGATCGCAATACCGAGAAGCCCAACAATTAGTTAAAAATCTGCCAGTGAAAGGTAATATAGATGCAGTGGGGCGCGAATTTCCCGAAAGTGCGATCGCCCTTTCCATACTGCACAGCAGCGGACAATTAACATGGCAAGATCCTTTTAATTATGTTATCAATCAATCTGCACAGAAAACAGCCGAAAAACCCAATTTTACTGTCGCTGAGGAAATGGTAAAATATTTGAAACACCGACAGTGCAGGTGGCAATTTTTGTTGCAAGCTTTTGGGTTTGCAAATGAGGCGAAATCTATGCGCTGCGGACACTGCGATAATTGTCGGTGATTTGAGATTTATCGTGTTCGCGGGGGCGGGTTTACGAGATTGTTAGTGACAGGCGCGTATTGTTGGTGAAACCCGCCCCTACAAGATATTTACTGCACGCAAATCGATTGATTTTCAATTACCGATTACCGATTACAAAAGAAAGTAAATGATAGAAATAGATACAGAACAAATGTACACAGTTGAAAATACAGGGGAAGTTAATCAAAATACTGTTAATCAGCGATTAGATATTTGGCTGTCAAACCAGATACCGGATTTATCCCGATCGCGAATCCAAACTCTCATATCACAAGGCAACGTCAAAGTCAACGACGAAACCTGCACCTCGAAAAAAATATCAGTAAAAACGGGCGATCGCATCCACCTCACCTTACCCGAAACCCAGCCCACTTCCTTGCAGCCGGAATCAATTCCCCTCGATATTCTCTATGAAGACGACAGCCTAATTATCATCAACAAACCCGCCGGATTAGTCGTCCACCCCGCCGCCGGACATCCAGACGGCACATTAGTAAATGCCCTGTTAGCGCACTGTCCCCTAGCAGAAATCGGGGGAGTTCAAAGGCCGGGAATCGTCCACAGATTGGACAAAGAGACCACAGGGGCGATCGCGATCGCCAAAACCGACATCGCCCACCAACACCTGCAAGCCCAACTGAAATCCAAAACCGCCCGCCGCGAATATTTAGGCGTAGTTTACGGCGTTCCCAGTATCGAAACAGGTACAATAGATTTACCAATTGGTCGCCATCCCGCAGACCGCAAAAAAATGGCAGTAGTACCAGTAGAAAAAGGCGGCCGCCCCGCAGTTACTCACTGTACAATCAAAGAAAGACTCGGCAACTATTGCTTAATCCACTATCAATTAGAAACCGGCCGCACCCATCAAATTCGCGTCCACACCGCCGAAATCAAACACACGATTGTCGGCGACCCAGTTTACAGTTCCAACCGTTCTGTAGGAGTAAATTTAACCGGACAAGCCCTCCACGCTTGGAGGCTGACATTGCAGCATCCGGTAACAGGAGAGTTGATTGAGGCGATCGCGCCTTTGCCCGATCGATTCAACACTTTGTTGAAAATATTGCGGTTGCGAGCTAATATTTTATAATTAGTAATTGGTAATTGGTAATTGGTAATTGGTAATTGGCAGACAAGATTGTATTTATTCACTTTCAATTCTTAAAATTATCTGCGTTTATCTGTGTTTATCTGCCTTAATCTGCGGTTGACCTATCAATCGAAGATTTATGCAATAAGTCCGCTCAATATCTTCTTCCTTCTTCCTTCTTCCTTCTTCCTTCTTCCCTCAAAAAATCAAGAGTCCTGAGTTTTGGATTCCAAGTTTAACAAAAAAACTCAAACCTCAAAACTCAAGACTCAAAACTCTCTCAGACTAAAATCCGATCGATTAAATCCATAGCCCGACACAAACAATAGCACCAAGCAGCATCAATTAGCGGCGAGGAACCATCGTCGCAATATTGATATTAGCCAGAGGCACGCGCTGCGGGGGAGTAGCAGGCGCCGGCATATTGCGAGCCATACCCAAATAGTTGGACGGATCGCCAGCCTTCGCTTGTTGCTCTTGAGGAACAAAACGGCGAACAGTCGTCTGCCAAATGATTTGCGGGAAGCCTAGCTGCGAGCGGTGGTACTCACCGTAGCGAGGAGTCTTCAAGTTGAAAGGAGTTTCTCCTCCAACACGCTGAGGCAAAATCCGGCGCTGCTGGTAAGGTACTGTATCGTAGCCGAACTTTTCCAGGTACTCATCGCTATTGACCAGCTCGTCAATAAACCCTTGAGGCCCCTTAGTGGCTACCACGATCGACCAAGCAATCTTTTCGCGATCGCTGTAAACATCCCGGCCCAAAACGCGCTGCACGCACATTTCGACAAATCGGTAGTTGCTGTTAGTTTGATAATTCCGCTCCAAGAAAGGAGCCGAAGTCGCCAAACCGCGAATGAAATCCCGCACCGTAATCTGACCGAACTTTAGTTGCGATTCCAAAAACGTTTGGCGGTTGCTCTTGAGGATTTGGTGTTCGCTGTAAATCTGGCGATATCCAGCCCAAATCAAATTTTCCATGTCTCCCGACGAGAGCACATTTTCAGTTGTGAAAACTCTCGGCTGCTCGTCGCCCCCTATTTCATAACCAGCAACGCGCTGATTTTGGCTCTTAGGGGCGTAATTTAACAAAGGAAGCGCCACGTTATAATCTCCGTTATCTCAAATTTCAGAAATAGTTGATACCGCGAGCTGCCAGCATAACGATACAACTAACCAACATACAGATTAGGGGATTCGGGCAATCTAAATCTGGTTTTCCTGATTTTTTGCAACAATCTGTAACATTTGTTGACTTTGGGGAAGTCATTAGTCAGCAGTCAGTAGTCATTAGTGACCAGTCAGCAGTCGGCTGAGTCTCGAAACGCAAAGTAATGACCAATGACTAATGACTAATGACTAAATTACCAACCCAAAGCAGAGTAAAACTCCCCCTTAGCAGCCTGTTCCTCTGCTGCTTGCTTCGGTGCATCCGCATCCGGTTCCACCCGAATTTCAGTGCAAAAAGTTGAAGTGCTGAAACCGCCAAAGCGCTTGACGCTACTTGTCCGCATCCGCACGTTGGGATTGGCAAACCAAAAACGCTCGATCGAACTCATCGTCTCGTATTCGGTAATCAGCAGCAGCGCATCCTCGTCATCCATCTCAAAACGGCCGGCCACCGGCACAATTTCGGCATAACCCCGTTCCCGCAACATCAAACCCTGCCGCGGATTCTCAGGATCTGGGACGATCGCGAATACGGTAGAGCCCTTGTGATTCTCATCATCCTTATCCCACGCCATAGTGCCGTGCCAAGTCACAAATGCTCCCCCAGCAGCCCGACTCGGATCGACCTCGTGCATCTGGCAAATTTCAGCCACTCGCGCGTCATCCGCACCTAGGGCCGTTACCTGAATATTTGAATCCCCAATCTCCGCTTGGCGGAAAGCGAGGTGGTGAGTGCTGCGCTGCGATCGCCATTCTCCAGCACTGCTCTGAAAAAACTCCATTGCATCCATACAAAATAGCTCCTTTGGCTTAGGCTTCCCGGTCTTTACGCCTTTTTATGATAAAGCTCTCCCCACTTAGATGTACTTTTGCGGCACAAATTAGTATCAAAATGTCTACTTTGGACATATTGTCAAGCGAATGTTATGATAGTTTACAATGTAGGAGACACAACAAATCCTGCGAAACGTCATTTCGATCGCGATCGCATCGATCTCAGCAAACTGGAGGAGCGAATTATGGATATGCCTACAACCAGCCTCAGCATGGAACAGCAGTTCAAACTGCAAGTCCTGCGCGAACAAGTTAAGAGCTTAAGCCAAGACCAAGCTCAGGAATACTTGCTCGAAGTGATGCGGCAAAATATGGTCAAAGAAAATTTGTTAAAGTATTGGATGAAGCAATAGTCCGGACATTTTTCAATCACTAACTGCAGAATGAGGGTTTCATCCTTCTCAGTGAAGTCAAATTCTAACGGTAAAATGAGGGTTTCAGCCTCGGTATCAAAAACTGTCCGGAGTATTGATCAAGAAAATGTGATAGCTGCTATCGTCCACTATAATAGACGCAACTTAGGTGTTGTGATAAATAAACCCCCGCACTTGGTATGCTAATAGGTGCGGGGTTATATTTAGTGAGTAGTCAGTTGGCAGTTGATAGTTGACAGTTGGCAGTTGGCAGTTGGCAGTTGACAGTTGACAGTTGGCAGTTGGCAGTTGAAAATGACTTATGACTAATGACTAATGACTAATGACTAATGACTAATGACTAATAATCAATGTTGCCATTAATCTTTGATACCTGCGCGCCCAGAGAGGAAATTTTATCCGGAGACTTGTCTCTAGATTTATTTGCAGCAAAATTGCGGCTGGTAGTCGAAGGAAATGCACCTCAAGTTTATCAAGATGCCAATAAATTTTTTGCCAACACCTTCGCAACTGACGGCATCAAAACCCCGATCTGCGAAGTTTTTAGCCGCTTAGGGAACAGGTGCTGGCGGTAATTTCTTGTTCGGTACAGGTGCGGTAGAGGGAATAGAAACTGGCGGTAAAGTTTGGCGCGGTACACGTAGGGAAGTTGGTTGGGATTCGGGATCGGGCAGGCCGGGAATAGGGAGATATCTCCAATTACCACTAAACAATAGGTACATCGCACCTGCAAACACGATACCGCTAACAACAGCAGCAGCAATCTTCCAAGCACTGTAGGGACGTTCGCCTTGAACTTCGGCGCTGCGAGCATTAACTATTACTTGATATTGCTTGTTTTGATAGCGATAGGCACACATCCACACAGGTAGCAAAATATGCTTAAAAGTGATAGCATTGTAATCTGTAGAAATGCTGTGAACCCGCTGCTCGTCGCCGCCAATATTTCTACAAACATCGAAGTGAATAGTACCCGCCATGACATTTTTAGCAGAGTCAAATCCTAGAGAGAGAGAAACTTGCGATCGCTGTGCTTCAAACCCAGCTAAATAAGAAGAATTGTAAGGGCGCAATGACTCCTTGAGATGCCAAGGTTCCAGTGCATCCAGACGCGGGCGATCGACTGAAGTTGTCGCCGGAATCAGAATATCATCAAAAGCGCGATCGACTCTGCCAGAAGCAGGCCACCATCTGGTATGCTGGACTTGGCGAGTTTTAGTTTCAGTTTCGCCGTTAGCATTAGTTTCTGTATAACTCTCAGTCACGTAGTAATGCTCTCCGCGATCGCCCTGATAGTAACTCACCGTATAACAGTCGTAAGTCCAAAACGGCAAATAAACCCCTTGAATTTTCTCCTGTTGCGATAGGGATTTCAAAGCAGAAGGAGCAAACCAGCGGTTGCTGAGCCACTTCTGAATGCTTTCTCTGGCTTGTTTATCAGTAACTTCAAAGGGTACAATTCCCTCTGGTTGCAGGCTAGGGCTGGCTTTTACAGGTTGCGTCACAATTGGAGAAGCACAAAACGGGCATCTACCCGCTACTTTCGGCGGTTCAAAAGTAATACTTGCTCCGCAATCATTGCATTTTACTTCCAGGGCTGTTGTGGATAAAGTTGTCAGCGCCGTGCGATCGACTTTTAGATATTGTTCGTAGGAATTCTCCTTTACTTCTTCCGCAGTTTGGGGAATTGCATCTTCCCAGCCGCAGTAACCGCACTTGAGCTTTCCTGCTTGGGGGTTGAACTCTAAATAAGCCCCGCAGCTAGGACAGGGAAAACGTTTAATAGCAGCTTCAGAATTATTCATAATAGTAGTTGATTTGTGAGGTAACACGCAATAAGTAATACCAATTTAATGGTTCGTTGCACATATCTCGATCCCCCTAAATCCCCCTTAATAAGGGGAGTAGGGGTTGACTTTGATCGGAATCTTGTCCCCCCCCCTTATACCAATTTAATAAATACTTGCTATATATGAAGTTCTAGCCCCCCCTTAATAAGGGGGGGTTGGGGGGGTTCTATGTAGCACTTTTTTTTGCAAAATGGTATTATTAAGGGGGAGTAGGGGGCAAGCTAAGGGTGATCGGATTCTATGCAGCCTCATAAAAAATTGGTATAATCGGTAATCGGGAAAGCGTACCGATCGCCTATTACCAATTAACTAAATCTGCCAAATTTTAGGCTGCTGCTGGTGGGGGAGGCGGCGGTACTGTTGCCAACAAAGAGGCTAATTCCGGCACTTGCGATGCTAATTTCCAGCCATCAAAACCCGCCCGCCAAACCATTACCTGATGTGTCAAACCATTTTGCAGAAGTTGCTCCAATCCAAAAGGGCCTAATTGTTGACCGTTTTGGGCAATATACCACTGAGTTTGTGTTGGTGGAGGAGGAGGCGGCGGCGGTGTTTGAGATGCTGGCGGCTGCATCATATTTGTCATTTGCTGACCCATTGCCATTCCCATGCCCAATTCTAATGCTTGATTGCCGCCGCTGGGGTTATTTGCTGATGCTTCTATGGCGTTAGCAGCTTGATATTGGGTATATTGCTGCATATTTCCCAGAAGTCCGATCGAGGCTCGTTTGTCGAGTGCTGCTTCCACTTCAGGCGGCATCGAGATATTTTCAATTAATATCTGAGTTAATTCTAACCCGAACTGCTGGATATTTGGCTGTAGGGCAATGCGTATTTGTTCGCCCATTTGCGTGTAGTTGGCTGCAAAGTCCAGCAAAGGAACGCGGGAATTGCCAACCCAATTGGCAAAGGCGCTGACTATGGTATTGCGTAGTTGTTCGCTAATTTCATCTACTTGAAATAGTCCGTCTGTGCTGATTAATTGCTTTAAAAGTTGTTCGGGATGGGAAACTTTAATGTTGTAGGTTCCAAAAGCCCGCATTCGCACGGGGCCGAGTTCTGGATCGCGGATAATTACGGGGTTAGCGGTTCCCCATTTGAGGTTGGTAAATATTTTGGTGTTAAAAAAGTATACTTCTGCTTTGAAGGGAGAGTTGAAACCGTAGGGCCAACCTTTTAATGTGCTCAGAACGGGTAAGTTGCGGGTGTACAGTTCGTGCATTCCAGGATCGAAGACATCGGCGACTTGGCCTTCGCTGACAAAGACTGCTATTTGTCCTGGTCGTACAGTTAGTTTAGCACCTTGTTTGATTTCGTTTTGGTGGCGCTCGAATCGATAGGCAATGGTATCGTTGGTGTTGTCTAACCATTCGATGATATCGACAAATTCGCCGCGAATCTTGTCAAAGAGTCCCATAGATTTATTTTGAGTTGTTGTTTGATTTTAGCTTCAATAGGGGCGATCGAACTTCCCGATCGCCCTGGTAAAGTTTTTAGGTGCGATCGCCGCGCTCTGATGGGGGCGCGATCGCCCTTTCAGATAATTCACAATTGGGGTTCAATTCCAGCCGATCGCAGTTGAGCGCGCAATTGCTCTAATTTGTCTTCGGCGCGATCGGCTCTTTCAGAACCCGTTAACAACAGATTCCCTTGACTGTCCCACCAGCGCAGCCAAGGTAGCTCAGCATTTTGATACATTCCTTGCCAAATCCCCAATTCCACTCCTAATTGCGGAATCGGATAATGACCGCGATCGTTTGCAGCAACTAATTCAAACCTATCTTCGATCAGGTGATAAACTTCAACA
>NZ_JBARVX010000487.1:0-4297 GCF_049646505.1 Microcoleus sp. | reverse complement strand
TGCCAATTAGGCGACTTCCCAATAATTGGATACCGGGGTAGGCTTTGAACCTACATAAACTCCTATTTCAGAGATAGGCGACTTTACCAATTTGTCTACCCGGCAATTTGAAAAATGGCTGCCTCAGTAGGAGTCGAACCTACAACCTAGCGGTTAACAACCGCTTGCTCTACCATTGAGCTATAAGGCAACGCAATCCCCCAAGTCAGTATCGAACTGACGACTTCTTGTTCTTCAAACAAGCGCTCTACCAACTGAGCTATCGGGGGAAACGGAGAAGGTGGGATTTGAACCCACGACGGGTGTTAAACCGCTCTTTCTTAGCAGGAAAGCGCCATAAGCCGCTCGGCCACTTCTCCGAGTACGAGAACGGAGGGATTTGAACCCCCAAATGTTCAGTCGCGCCAACTGAATTGTTGTCCAGTTACAACTCATTCTCAAAATTGCAACAGCATATTAAATACACAGGACTTACCCAAGGGGGTCAAAAACCCGGTTTCTCTCTTAATATCTCTCGTAGAGATGCAAGATTTTTCTCAGAAACTGGGTTTTCTGTATAAGTCATAATACAGTTGCAAATGGGTCGGGCTGGAATTGAACCAGCAACGCTTTAAGCTACTGTTTTACAGACAGCTACCCGCACCAATAGGAGGGCCAACCCAAGATGGAATTTTTGGTAGGTCGCCGAGGAATTGAACCTCGATCCATCCGCTTAAAAGGCGGCTGCAAAACCATTCTGCCAACGACCCACGCAAAGTGCTGACGGGATTTGAACCCGCAAATCACTTGGGTGAAAACCAAGCGGCTTAAACCATTTGCCTACAGCACTATTTATTTAAGATTTGAGATTGCTCCTGCGAATTAGTAAGAACAGAGGTTAGGGCGGGATTTGAACCCGCGAAATTCGGTTTTGCAGACCGACGCTTTGAGCCGCTCAGCCACCTAACCTGGGAGTCCCGACGAGGTTTGAACTGGCAATTTTCACCTTGAGAGGGTGACGGCTTAAATTAATTTGCCTGCGGGACTTTGACGGGAGTAACGAGACTTGAACTCGCAACCTTTCGCTCGACAGGCGACTGCTCTAACCAATTGAGCTATACCCCCGTGATAATGAACAATATAACTCTTGAAAAAATCGCAAACAATCTTGAAATTAATCTGCGTTTATTTGTGTTTATCTGCTTTTAATCTGCGGTTTCCCGATCGCAGATTTATGCAATCTTGTCGAATATTTTGTCCTTGAATTACTTAAGTTTGGACGAAGTGGCGGTTGATTCCGCGTACTACAAGCCGATCGGGCTTTTGTTGCCGGAGTCTACACCGCCGATGTCCGCAATTATGTGACACAATTAATTATCTATTCCGTTTTCAAGGTTCGTATTGCTTTTGGAATAAGGCTTTGAAGCTCTTTCCCCTTCGGCGTACATCTATACTACATTACGTGTTACAGGAATGTCAAGGGGGTAATACAACTTTTTTTTAAAATTGGTTTTTTTCAATGGGTGCCGATCGCCCAAACAACACTTTCACTTCCCCGAAGCCACGATAAATCAAGACATTCGGCGGCTAAACCGATGGTGCAGCCCGTGGTAAATCTGATGCTAAAACTGTACTACACTCCGATTTCTGTGAATTCTCGGAGTCGCGCGAGGTGGCACTTCTGGAAAAGCAGATTGAGTTTGAGCCGCACTTAACCTCGACGGCGACTTCTAAATTTCTTCAACCCGCTTGGCATGGGTTTCGTCTGTACAGGCGCAATCTGGATCGCCCGCAAATCGCATCCAGTCGCCCTTGCGCTCCCGCTGTCAATCCCGGCTGAGACATAATAAAAAATTTAGGTTTTTTCCCTGAAATTCCCATTATCATTATCCGCAGTGTGGAGTGAAAGGAATTTCAAGTGAGCGGAAATCATCTGTTTGAGAGACTGCGAAAAAAATGGCGTTTTGTGGCGATCGCCCTTGCCGCTGCTACCATTAGCTTTATCGTCGGTACGCTGATGCCAGGAAACCAACACCTCAGCAACAATCCTGCAACCGTGCAGGTGCAGAATCTCAGCCAATCCTTAACGGTAAATCCACTAGCAAAGGAAGTAAGGGACGATCGCACAGCGTTGAATGTCGATCGCACAATTGAGAAACTTCTCACTGTATTGAAATCAAAAGAAAAGCTTTTGACTTTTGTGCCGCCGGAACAGTTTCAGGGAACAACAGTTTTTGAGGGAAAAGTCAAAGATTCTGATAAAGTTATTGCTTTAACTGTTGATGACGGGCCGTGGCCGGAAACTACAGAACAAATGCTCGATATTTTTCAGCAAAATGATGTTAAAGCCACCTTTTTTTGGATAGGTAAATCTATCGAAAATTCTCCTGAAATTGCTCGAAAAGTTGTGGCTGCAGGTCACGCGATCGGCAATCATACGTGGCATCACTGGTACGATTCGATGGATGCGGCGACGGCGGCTAGCGAAATCGATCGCACGGCTCAACTTATTTACGACACGACGGGAGTTAAGACTACTTTTTTCCGCCCGCCGGGAGGTGTTTTGAATAATGGTTTGGCTAAGTATGCTAAGGATCGCAATTATTCTGTCGTGATGTGGTCGGTAACTTCTGCAGATACCGATCCGCGCGCTCAACCGTCGGCTTTTGTTAATAATGTGTTGAAGGGTGCGAAGCCGGGGGCGATCGTTTTGATGCACGATGGCGGGGGCGATCGATCTCGTACTGTTAAGGCTTTACCGGAGATGATTGCGGGTCTGAAAAAGCAGGGATATCGGTTTGTGACGGTTCCTGAGTTGCTGGAAATGCAAGGGCAATCAGCAGCGTAAATTGTGCGGGCGGGCGATTCCCTACGGGATAGCTCCGCTTCACGGCTTTTTTTGAAGAGGAACAAAAGGGCGATCGCTTTTTTTTATTAAATTATGTATGTTGAATCGTATTTTTGATGAGGATAAGGGGTAATATCAAATCCGGTAATATCGGAATGATTCAGATATATATTCTCTCCCTCTGTGTTCTCTGCGTCCTCTGCGGTTTAATCATTCAGAAAAAACCGCAAACGATATCAGTCATATCCTGCAAAAAGAATCTAGCCCGCAATCCGATCGACTTGATGCGCTTCTGTAATGTCTGGAACATCCAGCCGCGCTGCTAATTTGCGAATCACTGTTTCCGGTACCGGCGCGGGGCGCGATCGATTCCGCCGCAGCAATTCCTCCAAAGGAACTTCCAGATAAACAATCCGAATTCGGGCTTGATAACCGGCAAAGAGATTAATTAATTGCTGCCGCATTTGTTTTGTTGTATTCGTGGCATTCCACACAAAACAACGCCCCTGGTTTAGGTATTCGCGCGCTCTTTGTTTGGCGGCTTTAACCACATTTCCCGGAGTTTTGTCGGGAGGGACATTCATCTCTTTTCGCAGTGCATCCAGCGAGATGACAGGCAAATTTGGCAGATTTTTCCGAATCCAATAATCTTTACCGCTACCGGGCAATCCCGACATCAAAATTACTTCGCATCTTGTATCGTCAAATGCCTGATAATCGGGATTTCCATTCTCTTTGCGGAAGTAGATAAATCGGCTGTGGTCTGATGCAAATTGTCGGGGAGAATCCAAACAATTGTTTTCTTGACAAAACTCCCGAAATAGTTCTATTTTATCGAGCAATTCTTGTTTGTCGGCGCAGTGGCGGCCGCGCACGTCTGCTTCGGCTAAAAGTGCCAGGAAATCGCAGCGGACAACTTGACTGGCTTTAATTACCGACTGCTGGGGATTGGGTTTGTCAAGCAGCCAGATGGGTAAACTGCCGAATTGGACGATCGCCCCAACAGTCTCGCGAATGTCAAACTGCACTGGCGGCTCGAATTGAGATAGAATTTCTCTAACCATTCTCGCACCTTGTCTGGCGTGACCTTTGGAACTGATTCTGCCGCCTGCTTCTATCTTGGTAAAGGCCGGTTTGGCGGCATCGTGCAGCAAAGCAGCGGCAAACAGGATCGATCGTTCTTGCACGGGAAGTTCGCGCCAACTCGGGGAAGAGATTAAGGCTTCGCAGACCATTTTGGTGTGAATGAAAACATCACCTTCAGCGTGATAAATCGGGTCTTGCTGACATCCTTCTAAGTTTTGAATCCAATCAAAATGATTGTAAATGCTCTCCCAATCCAAGAACCAATCGGGCAGTTCTGGACAAAAGGGAAAAGTCCAAGTTGCGGATTGTGATAATAAAGCAGTCATAGTTTCACCTATTTGTTAATAACGCAATTTCTGAGTCCGCGGAGGCGGACATTGTTTG
>NZ_JBARVX010000486.1:0-11657 GCF_049646505.1 Microcoleus sp. | reverse complement strand
CAGTAACATGAGATGTCATTAAGCTGCATTGGGAATGGGGAATGGGGAATGGGGAATGGGGAATGGGGAATGGGGAATGGGGAATGGGCATTACTGCGTAATTTCGCGCCCGGTAACATCAAGATGTATTCTGGCAACCATCGGGAATAGGGCATTACTACTTACCCATTACCATCACCTTTTTCCCAATTACCAATTACCAATTCCCCATTCCCCATTCCCATAACATAAAATATAAAAAGGTATAAACTGTGATGCCTCTGCCATATTCCAGAGGGTTTGGTAAAATCAAGTTTTTCAGGGCATTAGCAGTTAGTTGTTCGATCGCAGCTATTTGCCCCGCACCGCTAACAGCTCAAAAAGTTGGCGAGTCATTGGACAGATCGCCAATTGTTAATAATAATTTACAGTCACAATTAAAACTTAATCCAGAAACCGCAGACGATCGCGATCGGTTTCATGATTTATACTCAAGTTCAGAATTAGATAGAGACACTAAAGAGCCAGAAAACAACATCCCGGAATTTGCTGCACAAGCCCAAAGTCAAGCCCGAAAAACTCTCGCTCAATTGCCGAACCGAGGAGACAACAGACAAGAATTTCCCGTTCCCAATCGGCTCGGGCCAACTCCATCTCCTCTGCCAGAACCCGCGCCCCCAGCACCCCTGCCTCCGGTAGAACAGCTTTTGCCACGAGTCCCCGCGCCCGCGCAGCCACCAGAATTGCCCGAAATTCCGGGTACGATAAAGGTCGATCGATTTGAAGTAGTCGGCAGCACCGTCTTTAGCAAGCAAGAATTAGACGCTGCACTCAAAAACTTTGTAAACCGCCGGCTGACTTTCGCCGAACTGCTGCAAGCTCGTTCTGCCATCAACGAACTGTACCTGAGCAAAGGTTATATCACTTCGGGAGCGCTGATCGAGCCGCAAACGCTCGCGGGTGGAGTTGTGAAAATATTAGTGCTAGAAGGCAGGCTAGAAAATATCAATGTAGTCGGGAATAGACGGCTGAATTCTAACTACATCAGAAGCCGCTTGGCACTGGCAACGCGAGGCCCGCTGAACCAACAGCGCTTGCTAGAAGCTCTGCAACTGCTGCAACTAAGCGGCCAAGTCCAAAATATTTCAGCAGAATTGCAAGCGGGTTCTCGTCCGGGTTTTAATGTGCTGTTAGTCCGAGTCAAAGAGGCAAAAACTTTCCAAGCTGGGATATTTACTGACAATTCTCGCTCTCCGAGTGTGGGGAGTTGGCGGCGCGGGACCGAAATCCGCGAGGCTAATTTGTCGGGTTTGGGAGATAGTGCGAGTTTGATTTTTACAAATACTGAGGGCAGCAACGCTGTAGATTTTAGTTACGCGCTGCCGGTGAATGCGCGCAACGGTACGGTAGGTTTTCAAGCCAGCAGGAGCCGAAGCAATATTGTTGAGCCACCTTTTGAGGCGCTGGATATTGAGGCATCGAGCCGCAGTTACGAGTTGACTTACCGCCAGCCGATCGTGCAAACTGCGAGAACAGAAATTGCGCTGGGCATCGCTGCGGGGAAGCGAGAAAGCGATACCTCTTTGCTGGGAGAAGATTTTCCGCTGTCGCCAGGGGCTGATAGTCGCGGGAGAACTCGGGTTTCGGCGCTGAGGCTGTTTCAGGAGTTTACTCAGAGGGGAGAAAGGGATATCTTGGCGGCGCGATCGCAGTTCAGTCTGGGAGTTGCAGCATTTGGCGCTACGGTGAACAGCAGCGAGCCTGACGGTCAATTTTTGACGTGGCGGGGTCAATTGCAGTACGTGCGGTTGTTGGCGGACGAGACGCTGCTGGTTGTGCGATCGGACGTGCAGTTGGCTGGAGGCGAGTTGTTGCCGATCGAACAATTTGGTTTGGGCGGCCCGGACACAGTGCGGGGCTACCGTCAGGATGCTTTGCTTGCCGATAGCGGGATTTTTGCTTCTGCCGAGTTGCGCTATCCGATTTTGCGGATTGGCGACAACCAAGGAGTTTTGCAGGTAACGCCGTTTGTGGATGTTGGCAATGTTTGGAATCGCGGGGAAATGGCGGATCTCGAAACAAATACTTTGCTGTCGGCGGGATTGGGCCTGCGGTGGCAGTACGGCCAGAGGTGGAATGCTCGCTTGGGCTGGGGCTTTCCTTCGATCGATATTAAGTCGCGCAACAGGAGTTGGCAAGAGCGCGGGCTGTATTTTTCAGTAGAATTCAAACCTTTTTAAGAAAGTAGCCGTTCTGCCCTTGGCGGAACTGAGCAATTCCGCTATATAGTAATAAGTATCATTTGGCACTTATCGATGGCTGCCAAGAGTGCATTGTACTGATAATTTTTAAATTAAACTATGTCTAAGGTTCAGTTGCTGCTTTTAAGTTCTTTTGCTTCGGGTTTTGGGTTTTGCTCGATCGTTTTGGCGATGTTTACCATGATTTCCGGGCTGTCGTTTACTTCTTTTTTGACTTTTGTTTTAACTTTGATTTTTTTTGCGATCAATCTGCTTTTTGCTTTGCATTATTATACATCAATTACCAAGCAGTTGAGTGTTAAAAGTAAAAGAAAAGCTAGAATTTAGCGGTTGTGAAAAAAACTCAAACAAAGGCATGGAGAGTTTTTTAGGGAATTTGAATGGAATCCAGACAAAGCGACACTAAACAGTGAGAAGCATGGTGTTTCCTTTCCCGAAGCCGCAACCGTATTTAATGACCCGCTATCTGTAACTTTTCCCGATCGCCAGCATTCCATCGGAGAAAGCCGCTACGTTATCATAGGTATATCTAGGTATGGGCAACTTTTAATTGTTGCACACACCGATCGAGGAGAAAAAGTACGAATCATCAGCGCCAGAAAAGCTACCCGGCAGGAGCAGAGGTTTTATGAAGAAGGATATTGAGAAGGAAATGGAAGACGAATTACTTGCTGAGTATGACTTTGCTCGGATGGAAGGAGGTGTTAGAGGCAAGTATGTTGAGCGATATCGTGCAGGGACAAACTTGGTGCTTTTAGACCCCGATATTGCCAGAGCTTTTCCTAATGATGCAGCAGTCAATGACGCATTGAGGATGTTAATCAAAATTGCACAGCGCCAGCAGTCAAATACTGCGGTTCAGGAAAGCCGCGAACAATCTCAACTTTGATAGCGCGATGTCAGGAGATTGTGCGATCGCCGATATTATTTCTCCAGAAAGCGATCGCCTTTTGGTTGAAACAACTATCTAGCTGTAGGTCATAATTATTTAAGGTCTAATTATTTAGGAGGTGCGATCGTGGTCATTGCTTCAACCAATTCGCCAAACCTTGCTTCAGATGCGACAAAGACTCGCTTCACTCTAGATGAATATCGGGCGACCGAGGAAACAGCGGAAGAACGTCACGAATACTGTAACGGAGAGATTATTGCTATGCCAGGAGGTTCAGAAGTCCACAGCGCGATCGCCTGTAACTTGTTAATTTATTTGGGATTTTTGCTCAGAGACACCGATTTTCGCTTGTATAACAGCGATTTGCGGGTTTGGATTCCCGAACATCGGTGCGGAACTTACACTGATTTGATGGTAGTCAATGGCGAACCAGAATTTAATGCCGATCGCACGGATGAAATTCTCAATCCTTTACTGATTGTCGAAGTTCTTTCGCCCTCTACGGAAGCTTACGATCGAGGTGAAAAGTTCAGAAAATATCGCTCTCTTTCTAGTTTTTGTGAATATTTGCTGGTCAGTCAAGCTGAACCATATATTGAACAATATCACAACCTCGATCGCCAAAGTAGCGATCGCTGGCAATGGCAAGTGTACGATGGGATCGATCGGGCGATCGTCCTGCACAGCTTAAATATAGAACTTCCGATGTCTGAAGTCTACCGCCGGATTAATTTTTAAGGGCGATTTTTCCAAGTTTGAAATGGATTGTGTTTAACTAGAAATATAATTTTAGGAGAAAGCTATGGCTACTCTAATTCAACACCCAACGGAAAACTTGACAGAAAATCAAGCAGAATCCCCAGTGGAGAAAAAAGTCTGGACTGATGCCGAATTTATGGCACTCAATCGAGATGGACACCGCTACGAAATTGTAAATGGAGAACTAATTGATATGGGAAACAGGAGTGCAAAACACGGTTATGTTGCCGTTATTTTGAGTGCAGCCTTGTTTAACTGCGTATCAACGCGAAAATTAGGCGCAATTTTTGATTCCAGCACTGCTTTTAAGATGAAATCGGGAAACAAGCGATCGCCCGATATTTCCTTCATGGCAAAAGAACGCCTGCAAGGGCTAGAAGAGCTTCCCGACGGCTTCCTAGAAGGTGCGCCGGATCTTGCAGTAGAAATCCTTTCTCCTAGCAATACAGTGGAAGAAATTCACAATAAACTGGTAGAATATTTTGCAAATGGATCGCGTTTAGTTTGGGTGATTCACCCTAAAGAAAAGTATGTGTTGGTGTATCGATCGGCCGAGGAACCCGATCGCCTGCTCAAGTCTACGGACTCCCTAGATGGCGGAGAAATCGTCCCCGGCTTTACTCTGGCGATTGCGGAGTTATTTCAAAAACTTGCTTTTTAATGAAAGTGCGATCGGACTATAGAAAATTGCGAGTAGTATTGATAATTTAACTTAGGCAGCTAGCAAGACCGAATCAGAAAATTTCGGGCGATCGGCTAGTAATATAGAAATAATTGGTTGTTCCCTATTTACTGTGCTAAATTATCAGGAAAATGCCAATTTAGACCCAACCACATCTTCTGTTAGTTTAGGATTTTTAAGGTCTACCGTACTTGCCGCTGCTCATTTGTTACCAAAACGCGCTTGCAACCCTTTTTTTTGCAAGGCTTCTGGGTGATTGCGAACGTCAGAAACAGCCTTTTTTATAGCCAGTTCAACTATCATTTACTTTCTCACTACTTAAACTCATATTTTGGCACAGTAAGTACGGAAGACCCGGTATCTCCTGAGTATTCTGTTTTTTAAAGTGAGCTTATTTATATCAATTACTGCTGAAATTGAGCCAACAACCAAGCACCTACCTGCGCTTGATCTTGAGTGCGACTCCGCCGCAAAGCCTCTTGCAACAAAGCAATAGTTAATCCAGGTAAAACTTCAGATTTAACAATCCGCCGACTGCCATTATCCGAAATAATCGCAAAGGCAATAATTTCGGATTTCTGCACGTCTACTACCCAATATTCAGCGACTTTCAACTCTTCGTAAAGCAACCGTTTTTCACCAATATCATCAGCCAAAGTTGAGTCAGCAACTTCTATGACCAAATCTGGCGGTGGAGTAACGTCAAGACTTGCGATCGAAGTTCCACTCGGTGCTAATTGCGCTCTTTCTCCAATATAGTATGATACATCCGGTTGACACTCTCGCACTCCTGTTTTCCTGTAGCTACAGTTATCCAATCCGTTAATAGAAATACCTTTGATAGTGCAAAATAGGTTAATTGCGAAGAGTGCGATCGCATTATCCCGTGAATGATCTGGCCCTACTGACATAGTTTCAATCCTCATTTGTCCGTTGCGGTAGTAGCATTTGGCTTTATTGTAAGCTGGGTCATCCGCCATCGCGATGAACTCTTCCCATGTTGCTGCTACCCAGATATCAGTTGGCAATTTAGTCTTTAGTCCACTCATTGTTTTATCCCAAATATCTCGATCGTATAACACCACTCAATCAAATGCAAACCCTGTTCTCTCTACTCTTCCTCTGCGCCCTCTGCGCCCTCTGCGGTTAAATAAAAAAATCTCAACTCCTTTTCCAAATCTTAATTTCCCCCAACCAACCAGCACTCACAATAGTCTTGCCATCCCCGCTAATTGCCACAGCACTAACATAGCCAGAATGCCCGCTCAAACTACCTCTCAAATCGCCCGATCGCACATCCCAAAGTCTGACGCTCTTATCCCAACTCCCGCTAACCAGCATACTCCCATCCCGACTGATTGCTACAGACCAAACTCCGTCGGTATGCCCGCTCAAACGCCGAATTAACTGCCCGTTTCCGGCATTCCACAAACCGATTGTACCGTTGCTATTTCCCGCAGCTAAACTCTTGCCGTCGGGAGTAAAAGCTAGGGACAAAACAGACAAGTTTTTGCCGTTAATCGTGCGAATTGCTTGACCTGTTGCTAAATTCCAAAACCTAATTGAACCGTCTTTGCTGCCGCTAGCTAAGGTTTTGCTATCGGGGCCGATCGCAACAGCATTCACCAACGCAGAATGCCCGGTCAAAGTCCGCAGCAATTCTCCTGTTTTCGCGTTCCAAATCTTAATTGTTTTGTCCCAACTGCCGCTGGCTACAAACAAGCCGTCTGGACTGAAGGCAACGCTCGAAACAGCACCGGAATGCCCGCTGAAAGTGCGTAGAACCGCGCCAGTTTCTAAATTCCAAATTTTGACTGTTTTGTCGTCACTGCCGCTAGCTAACACTTTTCCGTCAGCGCTGATTGCTACTGCATTTACGGCTTCCGCGTGTCCTTGCAAAGTGGTTTTTAATTCTCTGCTGGGGAAATTCCAAACAGAGATCGTGCCGTCGCTATTTCCTGTGGCAAAATAAGCTGAAGTTAGAGCAAGGGAACTGATAACTTCTGAATTTCCTTTGAGGGTATTTGTGGCGGTAAAGGAGCTCGCAGTTGCAGGCTTTCGGGGCGAATTGTTAACAGGAGTTTTCGGGTTTCCGGCATTAGGAGATTGGGGAACTGCTGGGAGCGAAACAGTCGATCGCCATTTCATGAAAGTATTGATTTCTATCCCCGCCGCCACAATTTTATCCGAATTGTCCTCTAACCTGACAATGCCGTTAATTGCCACAACTCGCCCCGCAGAGTCGAGCACCGGCCCGCCGCTCATACCCGCTCTCACTAAGTTATCGTATACCAAAGTATAACCGTTCCAGGGAGTCTGGCGGCCGGTCAGTTGACCTTCGGTGGCGATGAAAATCGGCTGTCTCAGGGAACCGCCGGATGTCGGCCAGCCGGCTACATAAGCCTTGTTTCCCTTGGTTGCTGAGGAATTGGCTAGTTGAGCCAGGGGGTAGCTTTGAGTGCTGCTGAAGGGTACGACGGCTAAATCTATCCCCGGCACTCGCCGCACGAGGCTGTAGTATACAGAGTGAGCTTTGCCGTCGGGAGTTACGACCTCGTAATCGCCTGCTTTATCAACTACGTGCCAGTTTGTCAGGATATAATAGGTGCTGCCTTGTTTCTCTAAAATTACTCCAGAACCGCCTTTTGGCCCCTGGATGCGGACGGTAATTTCTTTGGCAACGGTTTTAACTTTGTCGGCGGTTAATGCTAGGGCGACTTGAGGTGATATCAGTGGGATGAGGGCGATCGAACTCAGGGCGATCGCAGCACTCAAAATAGCCGGAATAGTTCTGCTGTAATTCATATTGTGTCAATTTAACATACCCACATTTCAACTGACGGATAACTTTTCCGGTTTGTGGCATATTAACGGTTGACTGCGCCAAAATGCCTGCGCGCGCGATCGAACTTTCGACATTCGCACCAGCCTAAAAATATTTGACACAGCCCTCTGGCTAGCAGAAAAATTTAGAATCTCGAACCGCAAATAGATTCAACAATCGCCACTGGCTTATCTCGATTCTTTTCTCGGCAAATCAAAATTTGAGCCAAACGCTGCTCGGTATAATACCCATTAGCCATCCAGCCGAGGGCTGCGCCCGCGATCGCGCCTACTGCTATGCCGGTGATCAAGCTCAAAACAAGATGCTTGCGGGCGATCGGGTTTTGTTCCATAAAAATTTATCCTGAACACTTAGCCTTGACTTAGCAAAAATACCACAAATAAAAGTTACTTTCTTCCTCCTATTTACTTATTTCCTAAGTAGTAACCCATGATAAGGAATTCGTGTTTTTGCTTGACGCGGGGCTCGTTAGATCAATTCCGGTTGCACTCATACATGACTGTTGACTGTTGACTGTTGACTGTTGACTGTTGACTGTTAACTGTTAACTGTTGACTGTTGACTGTTAACTGTTGACTGTTGACTGTTGACTGTTGACTGTTGACTGTTGACTGTGAATCGAACAACTGAAAATTGCGCCAAGGTGGCGACTTGTAAAAATCATTCATGAATTGCCCTCTAATTTATCACCTGACGATGCAGCCGGAAACAATATTACACGGGTGCCAAAACTCGCCTGCAACATCTCGTCTGCAACATATTGTGACTGCTGCGATGAATCTATTTAGCTTTGCCTTCTCATAGTTTTTGATGATTCTGGGATGTTTGATTTCACCCTATTTAAATTCGCCAACAGTCTCTTTCAATCGCGGACTTTTCTTGTCGCCGACTCCGATCCTAAAATACTGCGTGAGAAAGCTCTGCGGGATCGAGATTGTTATGAATAACTTGACCGTCGCGGAACCAGACAACGCGGCGAGTTTGGCGCGCTACTTCGGGTTCGTGCGTTACCATCACCACAGTCATGCCGCTTTCATTGAATTCTGTAAAAATATCCATTACTTCTTGAGTAGTTTTTGTATCTAATGCACCTGTAGGTTCGTCAGCCAGCAGCAACACCGGACGGTTGACAATCGCCCTGGCGATGGCTACCCGCTGCTGCTGTCCTCCTGATAGTTGATTCGGTCTATTTTGCAGCCGACTTTGCAAGCCTACTTTTGTTAAAGCGTCTACCCCCCGTTCGCGTCTTTCGGCTGCGGGAATGCCTGCATAAACCATCGGTAACATGACGTTTTCTAAGGCTGTTAATTGAGCTAGCAGGTGAAATTGTTGGAAGACAAAACCTAGTTTTAAATTGCGAATTCCGGCTAATTCTGCTTCGGGCATTTGGGCGACATCTACGCCGTCTAGGTAGTAACTGCCGCTCGTAGGTCGATCGAGACAGCCGATAATATTCATGGCTGTAGATTTTCCCGAACCCGATGCGCCCATAATCGAGCAATATTCTCCTTGGGTTACTGTCAAGCTGACACCGTTGAGGGCGCGCACTTCCAAGTCGCCGATACCGTAAACTTTTGTTACGTCTTGCAGGCCGACGATGACGGGTTTTGAGGTGTCTTGCAGGTGGAGGTCTGGGTGGGTCTGGGTTTGTAGTTCAGGCATTTGTTTTTATGTGCGATCGACACAACGTATTACTAAGTTAACACTTCTTCTCGGTTTTGGCGGCTGGAAGGGCGATGTTTGGACGCTTATAGGACTTACGCGCGGGCGGGCCAGAAACCGGGTTTTTTCACGAAAATAATTGGTTATAGCCCGCAAAAACGATAAAAATCCGGTTTCTTTGGTCTTAATGAATAAGTCCTAAATTAAACAATTTGTGGCTTAAATGCGATCGGGATCGATGTTCAATTCGCGCAGTTTTGCCGCCAAACGTTCGGCTCTTTGAGATTCTTGTTCGGCTCTTTGAGATGCTTGTTCAGCTCTTTGAGATTCTTGTTCGGCTCTTTGAGATTCCTGCTCGGCTCTTTGAGATTCCTGTTCTGCACGCTGGCGGTTTAATTCACCCTGTTCCTCCAATTCCGCATAAGAAAGAAACCTTTGTCCATCTGGTCGATAAATTTCCAACCCATCTTCGCCCAACTCAAATCGTACTCCCAATCTAGGACTGATCCAGCCCTCCATCGGCTCAATTATTTCTAGGTTTCCTTCAATTCTTTGCCAACCGCTCAAATCGTTATTTTGCGGATCGTAAAGATAATATTCCTCGACTCCATAGCGATTGTAAAACGCAAGTTTTTTGTACATTTTTGCTTGTCTGTCGTTATGAGAGCGAATCTCAAATGTGACTTGGGGAGCAATATTATCTTCTTGAAATTGCATATAGGAACGTCGATCGCCCTTTGATCTACCAAATATTACCATCGTATCTGGTGCTTGAGAAATGTCTGGTCTACCTTGAACTGGATACCAAAGTAAATCGGCTGCTATAAAGACGTTTGGGTCATTTTTGAACAACGATTCGCAACCTTCTTTGATTGTGACAATTAATTTGTATTGAATTGTGCTATCTGCCATTGGTTGACCGTCGCTGGATGGATAAATAATTTGTTCGTTCGTGACTTGCATAGTGGTTGTCTCCGAGAACTATATAGGTTTAATTATACTATTATTGGGTGATCTTTATTGAGTTACTGAGTCATCCGTTGTTGCGCGGCTGGTGACGGATATGCAACAACTTGTATCAAAATTTGTCGCTCTCTAATCCGCTCATTATGATTAAATTCTAGAATTCTTGCTGTCACTTCTCCAATATCTGTTATTGGTTGAATTGCAGCTTCATCTAAGCGAAAATGTTCTCCCCAAAAATCTCTGCGCGGGTTGAAAAAACGCACCAATTCTCCAGTCCGCCAAACAATTGAGCCTAAATCTGTTCCTTTCTGTAAGTTGCAGAAAATACAAGCATAGGCGAGGTTATCGGCTGTTGTTTCTCCACCATGTTTGACGCTGATGATGTGGTCAACTTGACAGCCTGATGCTCTGTTTGTCTCTGCAATGAGGCAGTATTCGCAAATGCGATCGGCGCGGAGAGCAACTAAACGCCTAAGTTCGGCATTAATGTAAGGACGAGGCATAAAAAACTTACTCTTTGACAACGTGTTTGTGAGCGACTGCTTTGATGAGAGTCAACAGATGTTCTACAACTAGAAAGTTGTCTAATTCGGTTTTTTCATCGGTGGTCAAATCTTGGTTGTTGTGTGCGTAAATTAGGTCGGCGATATGCTCTTTTGCTTCTTCGGATAGTTGAAAGTTGAGAATGCTTTCGGGAGTAGCGCCAGCAGCAAAAAACTCAACTATTTCTGCATAAGCTTGGGGGATTTTAGTGGCTACAGTCATAACTTGTTTCTCCTTTTTTTGTTTATATCACAGCTTGTCTACTTTTGCCAATTGTTTTTCGGCAAATTGGCGGACTTTTTCATCTGGATCGTTGGCAAATCGATCGCGCAATATTTCTAATGTTTTTGGGCGATCGGGGTATTGCTGGATCGTGATTTCAAGTGCTGTTTGTCTGGGATTGTCAGAGAATTTATTGAACTTCGGCGAGATACTGGTTGGCGATGGTTTGCCACTTAAATCTGGCGGGTAAAGCAGCTAAATCTAGTTGAGTCCAGGTTTGTTCGAGAAGTTCTGCATCGAGGGATTCGCGATCGCTCTCAAAGCCCTTACCCAAAATTTCCTTAACTGACTTGTTGTCGATAAACTTTTTAACATCTTTAATATACAGCTTAATCTGTTCGGGGGAAAGTCCGCTGATTTTCAACTGTTGTTGCACTAACTCCAAAAACTTTTTCAGCGCTTTACCCGCAGCGACTTGTCGGAGGTCTTTTTCGCCAAATATGACGTTTTTTAGGGAATCTTTAAAAAAATCTTTAGCAAAATCCTTCGCGCCGTCTTTAACTAATTCTTCTAAGATGGGTTTGACGATAATGCCTGCTGCTTCCGTTGCTCCCCAAAGTACCAGCCACTCGATCATAAAGCTAGCCTAAAAATTAATTTATGTTTATAATATAGCAATTATCAATGATTTGTGAAGCTCAAAAAACTGTACGGGCAATCTCTGTCGTTGCCTCGATAGGTTAGGATAGTATCAGTCTTCTGTCGCTGCGATTAGGCCAGATCCCCCTAGGCAGCCAGGGCGGGCACGGGGGCACCGCCCCTACAAAGGGGAGTAGGGGGTGGGAC
>NZ_JBARVX010000485.1:0-4076 GCF_049646505.1 Microcoleus sp. | reverse complement strand
TGTCTAATATCATTAATATTTGTTGACTTACCTTGGCTGGTAATTCCTTGTATGCTTGATGATATTTCATCAAACGATTCATTTCGTTGTAATTAATATAACCCCATCCATAGACAAAACTTTGACGGATAACGTAGTTAGCCGCGTTGTACAAATTTTTGGATTTAAAGGCTAACTCGTCAATTTCAACAAAACGATTCTCGGTGGATTTAATGATGTGTCTCTCTGCTAGTTGCATTTAGACTCTCCATTTTTTAACGTTCGCAATAATTCTGGCTTGTTGACTATATACTACCATTGCTTACTACTGCTTACAAACTTAATGAAGTTTTATAATACTCCTGTTTGCAAGTTCCACAGTTTAACCCTTCTCAAATCTCAAATGTTATTAACCGCAGCTATTTTCCCCCGTCAACGAGACACTCTTGCTCATCGCCCTCACTCTGTGAAGATGCTTTTGCTTTAATCACCGCTTCCCGAAATCCTAAAACCACTAAAATATTGGCAACAGTCAAGAATAGTTCGGCAGCACCGTGCAGCCAATCGACATTTGCTAGTGACTCATTGTAGGCAACTTTTGCATAAATTGCGGCGGGAATAGTCACAGCGACAAAAACCAGAGTCCCGTAAAAGCCTATCAGAGCTAAGCGAGGTGTTTTTCCCGATCGAGTCAAAAACCAGAGAAATCCCAAGTATGGAAATAGAGACAGCACAAATAAAGTTTCTTTGGAAATCATTAGTAATTGGTAATGAACCAGATACTATGATAAACTAAAATGTTAAAAATTATTGTAAATATTTTTTAACCTGTGATTTTTATTTTTCATCTTTCATTTTTCATCTTTAATTTGACCCCGCCCAAAATGGGTACCGTACCACGTACTTTGGTCTCGGACATACTCAAATTTTAGACGGCGGTTTTTGCACCCCGATTCAAAACTGCAACTAAATCTCCAATCTCAGACTTGTACGATCGCGAAATCGAAGGATCTAAAATCTCAAATCGACTGATATCGTTTCCGGTTGCATCGGAAGCATAAAATCGCGTCAACAGTTAATACTCAACCATTCAGTTTTTCGACCCGCCCGTCAACAATCATGTTTGAGTGCAACCGGAATTGATATGAAACATCGACCCGTTGCTCTCGAACCGCTACAGACTCACCCAAGCCTGCAGCTCAAAACCCCTGATTTACGCGGAGACAAAACCCGTAACTCTTCCCCTAACACCGTTTTTTAACATAACACATATTCAACTGTTCCAGTCTGTTAATTGTGCATCTACCCAACTACCCAGCAATTAGAAACTGAGACATTTCCACGCTTTTCCGTCTTCTCGGCATCAAGCAAGGATCTTTCAAAACCTCTAAATCTAAGCTTTGTTTGGTATCGGTTCCGATAATTTCTTCGAGCTTAGCATCAAAATCAAAACGCGGGCCGCAATCCCAAACTTTGAGTTCCAAGCGTCCGTTAAATACCGTGATTTCTAGTTGCACTGGAGTTTCTACTGGCAGATTTTTGTGAGCGTGGCGCACTGCATTAGTGAAACCTTCAGCTAATGCTAACTGAAACTGGAACCAAACTTCATTGGGGAGGGATAAATCTTTTAACTGCTCAAACCAATCCAAAACTATAGTTAAAGCATTCATCTCTGTGTTGACTTGCAGGCTGAAGTGTTCGACAGAAGTTTCGTAAAGCTCTGCGTCCTGCTCTGTTTCCTTCTGCCAATCCCATCTATTTAACAAATTCATTAATCCATCTAAAGCGTTAGACTTTTTTTTATTTGGCGATCGATTGCGACCTTCTACTTCGTAGTTTTTGCTGAGTGACAAGCAATTTCGACCGTCGGGAGTCCGGGTGTAACTCAGCTCGTCTGCAATCTGCCACATCAGTTTGATGCCTCTGCCGCCTTCTGCCAGTTCGTCTATGTTGTTGAACATTTATTTTCCCTGTTTAAAAGTATTAGTTGTCAGCGATTTTCACACCCGATAAGCATTGTATTTTTTTATACTTGCCACATCAGTATTCTTTCGCGCTCACAACAAAATGCTATCTTTTTTACAGAACCCCGGTCATCAGCAATATGTCTTAAGAGTCTAAGCCAATTGGCTTATTTACCGATCGCCTGTACGGAGAGCGATCCCCCTTGGCCGGAAAATCCCGCAACCGCGAGTACAAATATTTATGCACTGCCCCCCCCCAGCCATTTGTCGCAGCCGCCGCAACCTCGCAAATGCAAGGCATTCAGCGCCCGCTTCCCACCGTTCCTTGGAAACTGCAAGGGAGCGTAGATGTGCGCCCTTTCATCCTAAAGGCCTAAGTAATATCCGCGAGGGCGATCGCGCCCGCCCACCGTACACCGTCAGCCCGCATCAACGCCCTAGACTAGGACTTGTCAAAACAACCCGGTTTCTGCTAAGAATATTGGGTTTGACAGGGCAAAATCAACCAAGAAACGCAGTTTTTAGCCCCAGGCGCATTATTTTAGCAGACGACTAGGGACGATCGGCAATGACCAGACTTTGGCTGAGCGAAAGATTGTCTGTTATGTTCGAGAAGGGAAAGACAGAAAAGGGAGAGAGCGAACAAGGGAAAGGATTTGACAAATTTTGATAGGAATTGAAATATACTAATTTAAATGCGCCACACCTTATGACAAAAATCAAACTAACAATTCTGACAGCAGCGATACTGCTACTCCCATTTTGTGTCGCAGTTCCCTTGCAAGCTCAAAATCTGTCTTTAGTCAAGCGGCTGCTAGCCACAAGAGGATGTCCCGGATGCGACTTATTTGGCGCTTCCTTGAGCCGTGCAGATTTGTTCGGCGCTTCCTTGAGCCGCGCCACTCTCAGCAGGGCCGACTTGGTTGATGCCGACTTAACTGCGGCTGATTTAATGGAAGCTAATTTAAATAACGCCAACATGAGAAATGCCTTTTTGGCCGACGCCGACCTCAGCAAAGCCGACATGAGCAGGGCCGACATTAGGGGAGCCAACTTAGAAAATGCCAACCTCAGCGAGAGTTCTCTTCAAGAAGCATCCCTCAAGTTTGCTAACTTAAAATGCAGTAATTTAAGCGCCGCGAAACTAAGTCGAACCGACCTGAGAAATGCCGATTTAAGCGGTGCAAATCTCAGCGGTGCAGACATCCAAGAAGCCGATTTAAGCGGTGCAAATCTCACCGGTGCAGACCTAAGAAATGCCGACTTGACCGATGCGAGGTTGAACAAAACTAATCTGACAGGTGCCAATCTCTGCGGCGCAAAGATGCCGAATCGAAAAACCTCTCGGCGAGGCTGTGAAATTAATAAACAACAACCGATTATTACAAACAATTACTGTAATTACTGCTATCCTATCAAGGATTGGTGGCTGAATGTTTTAAGGTTGAATTAAGCCGTAGAATCTGTAGATATTCTGTTTTCCTGATTGGCGATCGCCCCCAGCTTTTACCTACTTTGGAATATCCAAAAATTGCCTGAATCTTTGCAGATATTCTGCGCCGCCGATTTCTGCAACATTATTGTGACCTCCATCTGGAACCATGTAAAGCTGTTTGGGTTCGGGTGCTGCATCAAACAGTTTTTTGCTCATTTGGGATGGAACTACAGTATCGGCAGTCCCGTGAATAAACAGCACCGGCATTTGCAGCCGATCGACTTTTGATAGAGAATCAAACCGCTGAGTCAGCAAAAAATCGATCGGAAACATCCAAAACAGCCCTTTTTGGAAATCCACCATCGCCCGCACCGAAGTAAAAGAACCCTCCACAATTAACCCCGCCGCCTCCGGGTGACGCACTGCCAGATCGATCGCAATTGCCCCTCCCAAAGAATGCCCGTAGATATAAATTTGATTCGGGTGAATCCCGCGCTGTTTCACCAAATAATCCCAAGCAAATTCAGCATCCTCATACACCCGATATTCGCTCGGAAAATCGCCCTGGCTTTTTCCGTAACCCCGATAATCTATCAAAAATACCGACAAACCCAACCGATGAAATCGATGGGCGTGTTCGACATTTGCTCCTACATTTGAACCGTTACCGTGCAGGTACAAAACTACCCCCCCTAACC
>NZ_JBARVX010000484.1:0-8048 GCF_049646505.1 Microcoleus sp. | reverse complement strand
GTGGCGGATTGATTTGCAGTTTTCCGGGCACACTCACGGCGGTCAAATTGTGATTCCCGGTATCGGGCCTTTGTATGCTTGGGTGAGAAAAATTGGCTATTTAATTCCTCAACCAATCCGAAAGTGGATTCCTCTTCTGTCGGCTTGCGATAGAGTAGTTAGTCACTGGGAATGGGCTAGCGGTTTGCATCGGGTTGGGAGTAATTTGCTGTACGTGAATCGCGGTTTGGGAACTTATGCGCCAGGGAGGCTATTTTGTCGGCCGGAGGTGTCAGTAATTACTTTGATTTGTCAAGAACAGGGGGCGGTTGAAACGGCTTCTACGCGAGACTTGCACCCGACGGGAACGGGTTGAAGACTGACGGTTAAATTTAGGTTGTTTTCTTGTGTCTGCGGAGGCGGAGGATAGTTTGATTCTTGCGGAGTTTCAACCGCCGCCTGCATCTACGAGATTTTTTGGGCAATTATTATTAACTGCCTTCTCCAAAGCGATAGCCTCTACCGTAGACTGTGTTAATTAGGGTGGATTCGCCTGGGGCTTCTATTTTACGGCGCAGCAGGCGAATTTGAGCTGCTAATACGTTGCTGCTGGGTTTTTCTGTTTCACTCCACAAATATTGGTGGATTTGTTCGTGTGTTAGCAGTTGACCGGGATGGCGCATTAAGTATTCTAATAACTGGCATTCTTTTTCTGATAGGTCAATTGTCCGATCGCCCCGATAGGCTATTTGATTGTCGTAGTCTAGCTGTAAGTCTGCAACTTGCAGCCGCCCGACAGCCACTTCGGAGTCAAAAGTGGGAGGCCGCCGCAGCAAGGCGCGGACTCTGGCTAGCAGTTCCCGCAGTTCAAAAGGCTTGACTAGATAGTCGTCTGCGCCTGCGTCGAGTCCTTGTACGCGATCGTCTAGGGTATCTTTGGCGGTGAGAAAGAGCACTGGTGTATTCCGTCCTTGCGATCGCAATTCTTGACAAATTGCCAGTCCGGTTTGTTTGGGCAGCATCCAATCTAAAATTAGCAAATCGTAACTTCTCTGGATTGCTAAATTGCTGCCTGTTGCTCCGTCAAATGCCACATCAACTGTATAACCTTCGCGGGTTAAAACTCGACTCAAAGGGTCAGTCAACTCAACTTCATCATCAACTAAAAGAATTCGCATCCTGATTTAAAATTTGAGATTTTAGCTTAAGTAAACTGATTTTTGCTACATTTTAATGTGTGGAATACTTTCCGTTTCGCTGTAAGCTGCCGCCAACCATTCCTGGATTGCAGGAATTGCTAAAATCGCATCAGCATAAGCTTTTGTTTCTGTATTTAATTTGACTTCGTAGGTAACAAAACGCATGACTACGGGGGCAAACATCGCGTCAACAACTGTGAATTTTCCGAACAGCATATCGCCGCCTGTTCCGAATTTTTGGCGGCATTGGCGCCAAATGGCAAAGATGCGATCGATCTCTGCTTTGACACCGGCAGTCATTCCTTCTCCCGGATAGCGGTTGCGGCAGTCCATCGGCATATTTTCGCGCAAATTTTGGAACCCCGCGTGCATTTCGGCGCAGATGGAACGGGCGATCGCGCGATCGGCCACATCTGCAGGCCACAAATCACGGGCGTAGCGATCGGCAACGTACTCGCAAATTGCTAAAGATTCCCACACTTTCAAGTCGCCGTCGATTAAAACAGGCACTTTTCCCGAGGGAGAATAGCGCCGAATTTCCGCGTGGGTTGTCGGCCCGTCTAGGGGGATTCTCGCTTCGGCAAATTCCAGTCCAGCTTGTTTCATCACCAGCCAAGCGCGCAGCGACCAAGAGGAATAATTTTTGTTGCCAATAACAAGTGTTAATTCAGTCATAGTTTAGCTGTGAGTTATTTGCGATCGCCCGTTCAATTTTAAGTTTTAGAGTTTAATACATAAATGCGCGACACACAATGGCCTCTGCAAGCATCTTGCATTAACAACCTCCCAGCGTTCCGCGTTTTTCGGCAAACTTCGCTCGCGTGGTGTCATCGAACACGCTTAATTTCAACGGAGATGAGAAACCTCTGATCCTGGGGATTCTGGGGTGGTTAGCGGTAGGTACGGCTACTGTATAATCCATTTCCTCGGCCTCTAGACCGCCGCCTGAGAGAATTTCATCTACTGTAACTTTCAGGGAATCCGGGTCTACACTGTGAAATTCTCCGTCAAATTCTTGACTGTCTAACTCTTGATTGTTTTCCATACTGACCGCCCTTTAAAAATGTGACTCTATAAAAACTTACTAAATATAATATATACCCAAACAAAGGATCGAGCAATACCCAAAATTTATTTTTCGCTAGGAACTCTATGTGTTATTCTGAGTTTGGTAAAAGCTGTTTCTGCTTGTACCGCGATCGCCCCTTCCCAAATTGAGCAATTTACACTTTAAAAATTGACATGATTACTGTTGCACTTCCCAAAGGCGGATTGTTAGGAGATAGCATTCGGCTGTTTAAATCGGTTGGATTAGACTTCAGCGCTTTTCTAGATTCCTCTAACCGACAACTTCAAATTTATGACCCCACCGGAACAGCAAAAGCTTTGCTAGTCAGGACGCACGACGTGCCGGTTTATGTGGAATACGGTCAAGCTGATTTGGGGATTGCCGGTTATGATGTTTTGCGGGAAAAAAAACCGAAAGTTGCCAATTTAATTGATTTACAATTTGGCAAGTGCCGGCTGTCGGTGGCGGTGAAGGAATCTAGTTCCTATCGGCGAAGTGTGGATTTGCCACCTCACGGTAGAGTTGCTTCTAAGTTCGTCAACTGTGCGAGGGAATATTTTCACAATTTGAACTTGCCCGTGGAAATTGTGCCGCTTTACGGTTCTGTGGAGTTGGGGCCGATTACGGGTATGTCGGAGGCTATTGTGGATTTGGTTTCGACTGGCAAAACTTTGCGGGAAAATGGTTTGGTGGAGATTGATGTTTTGTTTGAAAGTTCGGCTTATTTGATCGGTCATCCTTTGAGTTACCGTTTGAATTCTGGGGGAGTGAATGAGTTGATTGGGAATTTGAGGAAGCAAGTTTTGACGGCGGTTTGATGGTTTAAAATTATTAGAAAAACGGCATTGCAGTTTCCGAATCGGCGCACCGTGTCGTTTCCTTACAGGTTTTTATTTGCGTTTTTAAAAGAGGACTGAAGTCCTCCCTACGTAGGGCTGTTTCATTCTCTTGTAGGGGCGGTGCCAAGAGTGCCCACCCCAATCTCTGAAACAAGTGCAAAATCCTGGATGGGGAGGGTAGGCACGGGGGCACTACCCCTACAAAACGATTATTTGTCTGAGAATGAAACAGGACTGAATTCCTCACTGCGAACGGTTTTATTTAGCTGATTTCTGAGATGCTATTTGCAGGTATAAGACCTAATTTTTCCCGGCATCTCTCTATATATAAACTGACTACTGTATCGGCAGGATTTTGTTCGATTAGTTGCTGAAAGTATCCCAGGGCGGCGACAAGTTTTTTGGCTTGCCATCCTTGAATTCCTTTGTCAAATAAAGCCTGGGTAAGCTGCTTTGCCTGGGAGTCGGGACTGGATGCGGGCCAGATTTCGTAGATTTCAATAGCTTGCTGCTTGCCGCGCGGGGTTACTCTATCGATCCAGCGATAGTAATAATTGTTGCTGGCTGAATGGCTGTCGGCTGCTGTCGCGTGAGAATTTGAAATCATACTCTTCCCTGTTTTTGCTTCCAAGTCGCACTTTAATAATAGACTTTCTTTTAAGTTTGAGTTGGGACTTATGTTATTTAGAAATTCTCTGGCGTGAACGATCGCATTTTCGCTAACAATAATTTGGCAGCCGTATATTTTAGTTAAATTTTCTAAGCGAGAAGCTGTATTTACCACATCGCCGATGACTGTAGAGTCCATCCGGCGATCGGAGCCCAAGGTGCCGATCATGCCGATACCGGTGTTAATTCCTGTACCGATGTTGACGGGATATTCTAAATTGTATTTGTGCCGGCTGGTATTAAATTCCTGCAAACTTTCTTGCATGGCTACTGCTGCTTCGATCGCATCCATAGCGTGAGAATTCGGCTTGTCAAATACTGCCATGATGGCATCGCCTAGGTATTTGTCAATAAACCCGCCGTGGGAGGTGATGCAATCGTTCATTTTAGTAAAAAAAGCGTTCAACCATTCAAAGGTTTCGCGTGCTGCTTGAGATTCTGCGATCGCCGTAAACCCGCGAATGTCGCAAAATAGAATAGTCAGTTCTTCTTCTGTGACATTTCCCAACTGAATCGATTCTATTCCCTTCGGCGCAATTCGTCCGAGAAGCTGTTCCGGCACAAAAAGCTGAAATTTTTCGGAAATATATTCGTTAGCCTCCCAAGCCGCCGCGATTTGTCGTTTGCTTTGCTCTTTTACCCTCTGGTTGAATTGGGAAGATACAGCTTGCGATCGCAGTTGGCTCAACTGCAAAACATTTTCAACTTTTGCCAGCAGCAAGCGACTGTTAAAAGGCTTGGTTAAATAATCATCTGCCATCATTTCTAAGCCTCTGAGGCGAGAGGTGTCGTCATCGAGGGCAGTCAAAAAAATCACCGGTACAGTTTGCAATGCCGTATCCTTCCGCAAAATCTCGCACACATCAAAACCGTCCATTTCCGGCATCATAATATCCAGTAAAATTAAATCAGGTATATGTGCGCGGGCGATAGAAAGCGCTTCTGAGCCAGATAGCGCTGATACTGTGACGTATCCTTGGGGTTGCAATAAGTCTTGGAGTAAAATCAGATTATCTGGCTCGTCATCAACCAACATGATGCAGGGCGACTTGTTTGACATGGAATATGATAGGTAAAGTTTGTCACCGACCGGTAAGGACGAAAAATTGAGGTATTTAGCGAGGATTGACGGAGGAGCGCCTAGAAATCGGATTTTTTGGGAAAATACTGCATCCAGATTTTTAATCGGGTAAAAAACCCGGTTTCTTTAGTTTAATAGCGTCCAGAACAGATTGTGCTGTATTCTTTAGTCTTTCCCCTAGTTTCTGAAAAGAGATGTCCCCGATCTTATAAATAGTTGAGTTCGGTTAAGATAAATTGATTTTACATTCAATCTAAAATTTCTATACTATTGAGTTTAGCGTTTTGCACGATAAAATGTAATAAATTACACCTTAGTGGCAGTGAACCCAGCATTAGTGGCAGTTAGAAAAGTAGGAGGCCCAGCAGTGGCAAATACAATAGTGCGATCGAAGACAGTCTCACGTAGGGCTGTTTTCTTTTTCCCTAATAGTCCTGGACGCACGGGTGACCAGAAACCGGGTTTTTTTACGCAAATCCTCTGCTGTAGTCCGCAGATTAGGTGAAAAACCCGGTTTTTTTGTCGGCCCTGGCGTAAGTTCTGCCTAAAAAACCGATTTCTACGATCCGTTATCAGTCCCGATGTGTCAAATCAGTGCGATCGGGCAAAGCAAACACAACTTTCAATCGGATATCGAGGACTCGCTGGCGACACAACGGAAGATGTCCGTCAGCGTCCGATCGATTGCGGTATCGCCCGACAATCGCCCATTGCAAATTGGGAAGCAAACGCGCAACCGCCCAAGGCTTGAGGCACTCTTTGTAAGTCATAATGGGTTTTGTCTCCTTTGCATAAGGGAGCCAGAGCCAGCGCGGACACTTGGTAGGTAGAGGCGCTGGCTGTTGACTGTTTTGTTTCAGAAAAAGTTGTGGCTTTTTGCTGAACAAATTAATCGTATTTAACTCTACAAATATCTGTCAAGATCGTTAGGGATATAGCGCTAGCGCATAAACATCAAGGCTTAATTGCCAGGATTATAGCCTTAATATAGAAAGGCTAATAAACTGATGAATATGTACAGAGTGAAATAGATTTTTTATACGATAATCTTGCGAAAAATCAAAATCTCCATTTCCCTTGCCCAGTGCCAGTAGCTTTAGATATGACCCTCTTGAAAGTTCGACTTTTTCTATACATGAGGGAAAACTGCCATGTTGAGTAACTTTAAAATTGAGAGAATCAGGAATACAGTTCCATTCCAACCAGTCTAGATTTGCCATATTCTCCTGCGGATTAAACGATCTATTATAATTTTTGTTTTCCACACTCGCCAAATCAATCTTGGATGCGATCGCCCTCCGGGGAATTACAGAGTGCGATCGCTTAATTGAACAGAAACAACCCCGGATCGACGTGAAAAAACCTCCCCAAAGCCTCAGCTTGTTTCTTGCTGATTTCTAGCCGATCGTTAATTACCTCAACTACCGCCTCACTCGAACCCATAATTTCTACTAAATCCTCTGCTTCTAGACTCCGAGCATCCATCAAATGCAGCAACCTTGACTTAGGCGTTGATGTATTAAGTTGATAGTGCCGATCTTCAAAATCCTCAATCAGTTTTACCATCAATTCTAATAGCGCATCTTCTTCGGGAGTCAGATTTGGACGTGAGAGTAATTCTTCAACAATTTCCAAAAATATCTCGTTTTCCTCTTCAGTTTTGATAATTCGAGGCTGATATTGAGAGAGCAAGCTGCTGTAAATATTTAGATCGAAACTCACCATACAATCATCAAACTAATCTACTTGGGAGCGATCGCAATCCGATACCCCAGTGCATCCAGCAACTCAACCAAAGCATAAATTTCAGCACCCTTAGTTTCTGAAAGCATTCGATCTAGTTTTTCGTAGCGCGACTTTACTTCTTCCAAAACAGGATTTATTTGCGCGTGCGCCTCAATTACATCTTTCAACACAGATGATAAATATTCTGGTTCGTCACCTTCTTCTAATTCCAAAAAAGTTTCAATGTAGCCAGCAGCTCTTTCGGGTTCTTTTAGAGATGACATCAGATATTCTCGGTAACTGCTACTCCTCGGTGCTTTGACTTCCATAATCTCTCCAATATTCTTTAGCTTTTTCAATGTCTTGTTCTTGGGTACTTTTATCTCCACCACAGAGAAGGAGAACTATTGTTGACCCGATTTGTCCAAAATAAACGCGATATCCTGGCCCATAGTTAATTCTCAGCTCGCAGACTCCTTCTCCAACAAAGCGAGAGTCGCCCAAATTGCCTGACTCGACGCGCCTCAGCCTCTTTTCAATTTTATCTATAGCTCGCCGATCTCGCAAAGCATCTAGCCATTCTGCAAAAGGGATTCTTCCGTCTACTGTTAGATAGTTCTGAATTTGTCTTGGTTGAACTTCCACTACTCGATTATAAACGCATCCTGGCTTAGTTTACTTGAAAACGATCGCCCCCACCCGACCCTCGCCAAACTAATCTGATGACAATTTGCGGTATGGATTAAATCATTTTGTTTGGTAAATGCTGTTTAAGAGAGAAAAGAACGGATAGTGGCGATCGCCAAATTAAGATCCAGCGGCTTGCTCAAATAACCAGAAGCGCCAGCTTCAAAACATCGATCGCGATCGCCAGCCATCGCCATCGCCGTCACCGCAATCATCGGTACCGAGTCCCATACAGGATCTGCCTTAACTCGCCGCATCAACTCAAAGCCGTCAACATCCGGCAATTGAATGTCCATCAAAATCAAATCCGGCAGCAACTCCGGCGCAGCAGAAGCGGCCAAAATTCGATCGGCCATCGCCTTCCCATCCGCGACAATCTCTACCCCGTAGCCCTCCAATTCCATCACCTCAGAAATTAACATTTGGTTAAAAGGCTGGTCTTCGACAACCAAAATCCGCTTGCTGCCAATTGGCAAAGCGATCGCAGAAGCAGCTACCAACTTGGCATCCAAAGCACAATTGGCAAAACTTACCAACTCTTGACGCATCTCAGTCAAAGGCAACCAAACGCGGAACAGACTGCCGACATCGCAAACTGATTGAAAAGAAACAGTTCCCCCGTGCAATTCCGCCAAACGCTTAGTCAAAGCCAAACCCAAACCGGTGCCTTCGTGCCGCCTAGTCAGGGAAGAATCCACCTGTTGAAAAGGTCGAAATAGCAAGTTCCAGCGGTCTTGAGGAATGCCGATACCCGAGTCTTTCACTTCAAAACAAAAATAAGGAGTGCTGGCATTTACAGG
>NZ_JBARVX010000483.1:0-15633 GCF_049646505.1 Microcoleus sp. | reverse complement strand
GAAAGGGACTCGGAGACAACCATATCTCCACAGAGGGGCAACCATACCCCTCTCCCCCGCAAGGGGATTTAAATTAATGTAAAGCCGTCCTAGAAGGACGGGGTTTCAAACCCATTTTTCTGATGACTAACCCAGAAATTCGCACAACAAACGTCACAATTCCCAACGGAGATTTGCAAATTGCCGCTTATCTAGCCCAACCCGCCACAGCAGGCCAATTTCCCGCAGTTATCGTGATTCAAGAAATCTTTGGTGTCAACGCGCACATCCGCGAAGTTACTGAAAGAATAGCAAAGGAAGGATATGTGGCGATCGCCCCAGCCATTTACCAGCGCCAAGCCCCCGGCTTTGAAACCGGCTACACACCCGAAGCCATCCAAACCGGCAGAGAATACAAAGAACAAACTACCGCATCCGAACTGCTCAGCGACATCCAAGCCACCATCAATTACCTCAAAACCTCACCCTCAGTCAAACCACAAGGCTTTTGCTGTATCGGCTTCTGCTTTGGCGGGCACGTCGCCTACCTCGCCGCTACTTTGCCCGAAATCAAGGCTACAGCCTCGTTCTACGGTGCTGGTATCGCTACGAATACCCCCGGTGGCGGCCCCCCCACCATCGCTCGCACAGCAGAGATTAAAGGCACTCTCTACGCCTTTTTTGGCACTCAAGACCCCAGCATTCCCAAAGAACAAGTCGATCGAATCGCCGCAGAATTGGAAAAACACAGAATTCCTCACCAAATTTTCCAGTACAATGCGGATCATGGCTTTTTCTGCGACCATCGCGGCAGTTTCGACGCTACCGCAGCAGCCGAGTCGTGGGTGCAGGTGAAGCAGTTATTTCATCACGAACTTCAACTAGCTTAGAGAGTGGAAGATGGGGAGAATAGGAGAGTGGGAGAATAGGAGAGTGGGAGAGTGGGGGAAAATCTTCCTTCTTCCTTCAATATATGACAACTGTCAACTAACAACTGACAACTGACAACTGACAACTGACAACTGACAACTGATAACTGACAACTGACAACTGATAACTGACAACTAAACTACATGAATTCCAAATCTACAGGTTCTCAGAGCGCAAAAGCATCCTTTTCAATGGATGATTTTGCTAAAGCCCTCGAACAGCACAATTACGAGTTTCAGAAGGGACAAGTGGTGCGCGGCAAAGTGTTCGAGTACGACTCAAACGGCGCGTATGTTGATATCGGCGGCAAGTCTTCGGCTTTTTTGCCGATCGCAGAGGCTGCTTTGAGAACAGTAACGGATTTGTCGGAAGTGGTTCCGCTAAATGAGGAACAGGACTTTTTAATTATCCGCGAACAAGATGCAGACGGCCAAGTTACTCTGTCTCTGAAACAGTTACAAATTCAGCAAGCTTGGGAAGATTTAGTTGCTTTGCAGGAAACTGGTAAAGTGCTTCAGGTGCGGGTTTCTGGGGCGAATAAGGGCGGCGTGACGGTGGATGTTGAGGGAATGCGCGGTTTTATTCCCCGATCGCACTTAGCCCAACGCGATAACATAGAATCGCTGATCGGTCAATCTTTGACCGTGAATTTCTTGGAGGTCGATCGCGAACGAGAAAAACTCGTACTTTCCCAGCGGATGGCAACTCAATCAAATGCCTTCAGTCAGTTGCAAATCGGTCAGTTGGTAGAAGGGAAAGTCAGCAGCATCAAGCCTTTTGGCGTGTTTGTGGACTTGGAAGGAGTTAGCGGTTTGCTGCACATCAAGCAAGTCAGCCAAAAATATATTGATAACCTTGCCCAACTCTTTGCTCCCGGTCAACCCCTGAAAGCGCTAGTGGTTGACCTCGATGAAGCTAGGGGCCGGATTTCACTTTCTACTCGGGTACTGGAAAATTACCCAGGGGAAATGGTGGATAAAATGGCTGATGTGATGGAGACTGCAGAAGAGCGATCGGAACGCGCTCAAAAAACTCTTTCTTAAGTCTTGACGTAATTAGAACCCCATCTACCGGAAACTATAGAAATGTGGGTTGAACCGCAGATAAATGCCGATAAACACAGACAAAATCCCATCGGCGTTCATCTGTGTTCATCGGCTGATATCTGCGGTTGAAAAATCCCAATCTAACTAATTTGCTTTCTTCTTGATTCCTAATCAACGGGAAACAATATTACTATCAACAGTCAACAGTCAACAGTCAACAATCACCTGACGGTGCAACCGGAATCGATATAACATGAGTCGCAATTGTTTCAGTCTCCACCTTTGCTTCCACCGGCCAAGCATTTTCCATATCTACAGTTTGTCTCGGCTGATAAACTGCTAAGTCAAACCAGAAAGTCGTACCCACATTAACTTCGCTAACTAAATTAATTTTAGTGTGGTGCTTGTCAATAATGTTGCGGACAATCGAAAGACCTAACCCCGTTCCTTCTAGAGTATGAACTCGGTTTTCTACCCGGAAAAAGCGCTCAAAAATTGCTTTTTGGTCTTCGGCATCTATACCAATTCCAGTATCAGAGATTTCGATCCGTACTACCGGAAAATGTTTGGAATCCGGTAATAAGTTGTGGTTCCCGGATGTGTCGTCTTTGTGGGTTGCCTCCTGCGACTCTATTAAATACGCTCGAATTGACACTTTGCCGCCAGCCTCGGTAAATTTTAAGGCATTTCCTACTAAATTTGCAAATACTTGCAGCAGCAAATCGTAATGACCTAAAGCCGGTGGCAAATATGGGTCAACTTGTTGCTCTAATTCGATGCCTTTATCCTTGGCATTTAACTGATAAGTCCGCAGGGTTTGTTCCACGGCTTGCGGCAGGTCCACCGCGTCTAATTGATAGATTCGGCAGGATTCCAGGCGCGACAAGTCTAACACGTCGTTGACTAAGCGGGTGAGGCGATCGGTTTCTCGATTGGCAATTTCTAGGAATTCCCGGCGCTCGCTTTCTTGCAGGTCTTCTCCGTACTCGTAAAGAGTTTCTATAAAAGATTTGATATTAAATAAAGGCGTTCTCAATTCGTGAGAAACATTGCTGATAAAATTGCTTTTAGCCTCATTTAGTTCTACTTCGCGAGTGATGTCCTGCACTGTCATGGCGATACCTTTGAGACTTTCTCGGTACTGTCCCGAACCTTGATGCTTGGAGGTTTCCTCGTAGAATGTACATTCTACTGCGATCGGGCGCTGCGACTCGGTACAGGTATTTTCCTCGTCGCGGATGCAGCTTTTGCACAGCGGTTCGGAACCTGGGGCTTTGTGGAGAATCACAGTAGTTAAAACAATCCGCATGGTACGGTTGACTGGTTCCTTCAGAGAAATCCGAAATTCGCCGCCTTCGCGATCGCCCGCGGCTATTTCGTGGAGAGGTCTTGCCAACTCGCGCTGCACTTCTGCAGGTAAAATATTGACGACGTTAATTCCGATCGCATTTTTACCTTCCCATCCAAAAATTCGCCGGCCCGTCGGATTGACTAAAATCACCTGCAAATTCGCATCCAACAACAGCGCCCCGTCAGCAATAGTAGAAACCAAAGTTTCTAACTTGGCTTTTTCCGCTGTCAGTTCTTCAATATTTTGTTCTTCATAACTTTCGAGTTTTTCGGCCATCTCGTTAAAACTGCCAATCAACTCGCCCAATTCTCCTCCCAAAGGCAGGTCAACTCGCTGCTTAAAGTTGCCGCTGGCGATGTTTTTGACCCCAAAAACTAATTGTTTGATCGGCTGAGTAATTGTCAGGGCATTAAATACAGCGCCCAAAATCACCATCACCCAAATAGTGACAAATACTGCTAAAGTGACATCTCTCGTCAGATTTGAAGAGATAACTGCTGCGGGATTTGGGTTAATGCCGATCGCCAAAATCCCCAAATATTTATCTTCGTGAATTAGCGGCACAAATACGTCGGTAACTTCTCCGTCGGGCGTCAAATGCTGCCGCACCAAAGGCACAGAAGTTAAATTTCTCGCCTCAATGTCGGCGATAAAATTATCGGGGAGTTTAATTTGGCGGCGCAATGTTAAGGAAGTTTCCACCTCCGCTTCCGAGAAAGGTATCCCCAGAAAAATATCTCCTGCTTCGTCGGCGTAGAGCATATAGCGGACGCTGGAGGTGCTGCTGTAAAATTGGCGGGAAAAGCGGGCGACTTCGGAGCGATCGTTTTTCGCAATCAGCGGCGCCACATTTGCCGATAACAGCAAGCCGAGGTCGCGGCCGTAGCGGGTATCGTTAAGTCGAGCATCTTGCTGGATAGTATTCACGGCCCAGAATGTCAGGCCGCTCATAATTAACGAAACTACGAGGGTAGCAGCGGCCATCAGGCGAGTCTGGAGGGTAAAATCCGACCACCAGCGGGCAATAATTTCTCCGATTTTGTTTAGTATGGCCAGCATTTTACCAGTTCACCAGTTTAATATTAAAAGCAAGATTAAGTCAGTAGTCAGTAGTCATTAGTCAGTAGTCATTGGTCATTGGTCATTAGTCATTAGTCAGTTGGTAGGGGCGGTGCCAAGAGTGCCCGCCCTCTTAATAGTCAGTAGTCAGTAGTCATCAGTTAACAGTTAACAGTTAACAGTTAACAGTTAACAGTTAACAGTTAACAGTCAACAGTCATTAGTAGTGCGAGTGTCTCCGCTCGCTTTCCGTCATGGATCATGGGTCATTGGTCATTAGCGATCGGGCCTGAAGGTAAAAAGGAAGAAGATATACACAGCAATCTTTTTAGCGATCGATATTTTACGTTTAATTAGGTAAATTTGCTTGACGAGAGTTTTCGATCGAATTTTCTGCACCGACCCGTCCGCTACCGCCAGCGCAGAGACACCAAACTTCATTGTTACACTTATACTTGAAGAATGCTTGGCTTGCCGGTGGCGGTCGCGCCATTCCTAATTTTGAGAGTCCAGTGCTCGACGGCCGATGTCGCGGCGACAGTATACCCCTTCAAATTCGATGCAATCTACCGCTGTGTAAGCTTTGTTTATAGCTTGTTCCAAAGTTTCCCCCGTCGCAGTCACACCCAAAACGCGGCCGCCCTCGGTAACTAACTGCTGCTTCAACTGAGTGCCGGCGTGAAACACTTCTGCACCTTGAGCTTGGGCTTCCTCAATACCTGTAATAACTTTGCCTTTTTGGTAACTTCCAGGATAGCCCCCCGAAGCCAAAACTACGCACACAGAAGCCCCCGACTTCCAGCGAATGTTGGAATATTCGCAGAGACGCTGCTGACAGCAAGCCAGCACCAAATCTTCCAGAGGAGTTTCCAAGAGGGACAAAACCGCTTGAGTTTCGGGATCTCCGAAGCGGCAGTTAAATTCTAAGACTTTCGGTTCTCCTTCGGCTGTAATCATTAAACCTGCGTAGAGAACGCCCCGGTAGTCGATGTTGCGTTTTTGCAGGGCTGCGAGGGTGGGTTCGAGAACTTCTGTTTGAATCCTTTCCATGAGTTCCGGGGTGACAACTGGGGCTGGGGCGTAGGCTCCCATACCGCCTGTGTTGGCTCCCTTGTCGCCTTCGCCGATGGCTTTGTGGTCTTGGGCCGGCAGCAGGGGTTCTACTACGATTCCGTCGGTGAGGGCGAGAATCGAGACTTCTTGACCTGTTATAAATTCTTCGACAACGACTCGGATGTTATCGCTGCCGAATTCGCCGCGAAAAATGGTGTTGATGGCGCTGTGAGCCATTTTGATGGTAGTAGCAACGGTGACTCCTTTGCCTGATGCGAGTCCGTCTGCTTTGATGACGATGGGAATTCCTTGTTCCACAACGTAGGCTTTGGCTGCTTCTGCGTTTGTAAATACGGCAGCTTTGGGTGTGGGGATGCCTGCTTCGAGCATCAATTGTTTGGCCCAGGATTTGCTGGATTCAATTTGGGCACCGGCTTTGGTGGGGCCAAAAATCATCAGTTTTTTCTGTTGGAAGTAGTCAACGATGCCTAGCGATAATGGCAATTCGGGCCCGACGATCACTAATCCGATGTTGTTGACCATGACAAAGCGTTCGATGCCTTGGAAGTCGTCGATGTTGAGCGACAGATTTTGACAGCCTTTGGTGGTAGCTGTGCCGCCGTTGCCCGGTACGCAGAAGACTTGTTTAACCCGCGTAGATTCTAGCAGTTTTTTTGCGATCGCGTGTTCGCGACCTCCGTTCCCCACAACCAAAACTTTCACAGCATCCTCACCTATAAATTTTGTTCTCTGAATGTTTGATTTTCAGTGTTTGCACCTGTCTATCTGCTTTTTGCAGCGCCCTCAATTATGCCATGCTTGGCGCTAGGGAATTGCTAGATGTGGCACTTTTCTCGAAGACTGCGGCTCAACCGCTGTTTTCCAACGGCTGGGTTCGTGCAATATTTAAAGACTTTCGCTGCAGATATTTTCGAGGTTCTACCTTTAAAATATCTGGAAAATTAAACTATTTTATAGCTATCAAATGTTCAATTAATGTAATTCATCCGGCGACTAATTGCGATAAAATAGTCAGGCTGATACAAGGAATTTTACTCAGATGAAATCAAATCTAACCGCTGCGAGTTCGCCTGCCAAATTTAAGCGGGTGGGCGTTGTCGGCGGCGGCCAGCTAGCTGCGATGATGGGGGATGCTGCTAGGGCGCTCGGTGTCGAATTGATAGTGCAAACTCCCGAGGCTGCTGACCCGGCTGTTTCTGTGGCTGCTGGTGCTGTTTTGGCTGCTGTTGATGATGTTTTGGCTACGGCTCATTTGGCGGATGACTGTGATGTTGTTACTTTTGAAAATGAGTTTGTAGATTTGGACGGTTTGCGCGTTTTAGAACAGCAAGGTGTGTTGTTTTTGCCTGGTTTGTCGTCACTTTCTCCTTTGTTGGACAAGTACGTGCAGCGCTGTTATTTAAAAGATTTAGGTTTGCCAATTCCGAGGTTTTGGGCGATCGACAATCTGGCTTCTTTGCACCTAGATTTGCGGCGGGAATCGCAGGGGAAGCAGGTGCAAACGGGTGCGGGGGACGATCGCATCCTGAGTGAAATGGCGATCGACAATTTGGCAATTTCGGTTTCCGACAGCGCACAGACGCAAGGTGACTCGGATTTTTTGGCGAGAGATTTTCCCTTTGTCGTCAAAGTTCGCCGCCACGGTTATGACGGCCAAGGTACTTTTATTGTCAAGGATCGGGAGAGTTTGGAGTCGATTAGTGCTAAACTTAAAGGTCAATCTTTGCTGGTGGAAGAGTTTGTCCCGTTCGATCGCGAGTTGGCTGCGATCGCCGCTCGATCGCCCGCTGGGGAAATTGCAATTTACCCGATCGTCGAAACCCAACAGCAAAATCAGGTTTGCCGGCTGGTAATCGCACCCGCCGATATTAGTTTAGATGTCAAAAATGAGGCTGAGGCGATCGCCCGTACCCTCCTCAACAGCTTGGAAGCTGTCGGCGTATTCGGCATAGAATTATTTTTAACCGCCGACAATAAGCTGTTAGTCAATGAAATTGCCCCCCGCACCCACAATTCGGGACATTTCACCATCGATGCTTGCGAAACTTCACAATTTGAACAGCATTTGCGCGCAGTTTGTCAACTCCCTTTAGGCAATTGCGATTTGAAATGTGCAGGTGCTGTGATGGTAAATTTGCTCGGCTACGAGTCGGCCGAGTCAGATTATTTAGAAAAACGAAAACAACTGGCACAAATCAGCGGTGCTTTTGTACATTGGTATGGTAAGAAACTATCGCGTCCCGGTCGGAAACTCGGTCACGTCACAGTTGTACTCGATGCAGAATCGGTGCAAAATGGGGAAACGTCCGCGAGTGCGATCGCTCAAACCGTTGAATCTATCTGGTATGCAGCTTAAATTGCTCGAAGCTTGCCAAAATCGGGTTAGTTGCTGTATATTAAATAAAGGTTCTACTGCGACGTTGGTGACTGCCAATAATGTTTTTTTGATCTATAACTCTTAACTCTAGGGAATCAAGATGTTTGGACAGCAGTAAACTGGGCTTGTACCCAGAAACTTTAAGTCCGAGCCAACGGTGCCCACCTGGTATGATACCAGGTCAAAAGCTGAGGTAAGACGGCGTTGCGGGGAGCCATTATCATATTGATTGAGATAGGCGCTGTGAAATACGGCTAGCCTATTTTTTTTTTAAAATTGGGAATTGGTAATTGAGAATTGGTAATATCAAATCCTGTCAGTCAACAGTCAACAATCACGGAAGCTGCCATCAAAATCGCTCTAATTCATCTGCGTTAATCTGTGTTTATCAGCCTGTATCTGCGGTTAAAAAAAGAGAATTTTGCAACCGCAGATGACAATAGATGAACGCTGATTCGCGCAGATGTCGATAAGAGATATCTGAATGATTCCGATGTTAACAGATCGGCAGTCAGCAGCGAGCATTTCTCAGTCAAAAATTTAATGAAACTTACATTTTGCACCATTCTCAAAAATAGGCTCTCCGGCCTGTTCCACAAAGAGTGAATTTCTTGTGGGATGGGCATCCTGCCCGTCCAGAAAAGGCTTGTTGAGAATGGTGCAAGATGTCAGATTAAATCAATAATATTGCACTATTGTCAAGAACAGGCATCTTGCCTGTTCTGTTTCTAAACAAGTAATTGAGAATGGTGCAATATCTCAGATGACTATCCTGTGCCGGCTGTGGCACTGTTGCTGGGGATGTTGGTTTGGATGGTGCGAGACGGTTAGGGCGATTCGACGCAAGCTAACACCACTTAATCTCAGATAACTTTGAACACTACCACCCCGAATCGAGCAGCGCAAATCTCCCTTGCAGAAAGCACCACAAACGTGATACGGTTGAAGCTTGTGTCCAAATAACACCAATCCATGCCAAAACTCAAAACTCGCAAAGCAGCCGCAAAGCGCTTTAGAGCGACCGGCACAGGTAAAATTGTGCGCCGCAAAGCTTACAAAAGCCACTTGCTCTCTCACAAAAGTTCAGCCCGCAAGAGCCGCTTGTCTAAATTGGTCGTCATTGACGAGACCAACGACTCTAACGTGCGGTTAATGCTTCCATACTTGTAAAGTTTAACGGAAATTCAAAAATGACACGGGTAAAACGCGGTAATGTCGCCAGAGCGCGCCGCAAAAAAATTCTCAAATTAGCCAAGGGTTTCCGAGGCGCACAGTCGAAACAGTTCCGTATAGCTAACCAGCGGGTGATGCAGGCGCTGCGTAACGGTTATCGCGATCGCAAAAAACGCAAACGCGATTTCCGCCGCCTGTGGATCGCTCGGATCAATGCTGCATCGCGCCAGCACGGCACGAGCTACAGCAGGCTGATCGGCAACATGAGGAAAGCCAACATCGAAATCAACCGCAAAATGCTGGCACAAATGGCAATCATTGACCCGGCAACTTTCGGTAAAGTGGTAGAACTGGCAAATCGAGCCGGAGCGTGAAAGCTCGATCGGTTTTGAGCAGGAAAAAGGCAGAAGTAAGAAAGATTTAGCTATCTGCCAGAGAAGGAAAACTCCTAATAAATTTAGGAGATTGAGACTAACTTTCCTTCTTTGTTCTTACTTCTCGGTTCTTGCTTTTTCGGAAATTGCGATCGGGCTCTTAGAGTTCCATTTTCTTGTTTTTTATACAGTTGCAAAAGCAAATCTCAGAGATTGCTAGGGCTTAAAAATAAATAAAACCTTCCACAGACCTACCTACATAAAAAAGACATGGATAGTAATTTGCTGATTGTTTACCTGTCAGTCTTGCTCGCTATACTAGGCAGCAGTGCCTGGTTTATTGTCCGCCAGATTCTCAAAACTAGGAAACTGGAAATGTCTCTGGAACGCTTAGAAAACAAGCTGACTGCAGAACAAGGAACAGCACAGGAATACTACGAGTTAGGAAGTATTTATGTAGATAAGAAGCTTTACTCCCAGGCGATCGTACTGTTTCAAAAAGCTCTGAAATCTAAAGACTTAGAAGGCGAAGAAAATCAAGCGGTTGTTTACAATGCCCTCGGTTTTGCACACTTCGGCCAAGAACAGTACGACATCGCGATCCGCAATTACAAAGAAGCCCTGAAGTTGCAGCCAGAATACGTTACATCTCTCAACAATCTGGGTCACGCCTACGAGCGCAAGAAATTAACAGCTCAAGCCTTGGAAATCTACGAACAAGCTCTCGCCTGCGATCCAGACAATGCCACTGCTAAAGGGCGAGTAGAGTCTCTCAGGAAGCGTTTGGTAATCTATAACTGAGCGCCGGCGCCGGCGGAGAAATACAGATCCCGCAAACCTGGTTTCACTCCGAAACCGGGTTTTTTATTTCCAGAGGAAAAGATCCTCAACTATTGAATACCTTAATGCGTTAGCTTTTAAGAACAGGAATTCGACCGATCGCTCGATCGCGCGCCCTCGGTGCAGTTTAAACTACTGTCAAGATAAAAGCAGTACCTGCAACGCCGGTCAGTCCTAAACAATTGAAGGAGGAGAACGTAGTGACATCAATTCTCGTTGTCGAAGATTCGTGGTTGACTCGCAGGGTAATCTGCAAAATCCTGCGAGCAGAAGGATACGAGACTTGGGAAGCATCGAGCGGCCCGGAAGCCCTAGAACTGCTGGCGACTAAAACCCCCAACTGTATGCTCTTGGATCTGCTGATGCCGGAAATGGAAGGTCGGGAAGTCCTGCAAGCCATGCGCGATCGAGGATATAAAATTCCAGTCATCGTAATTACCGCAGACATTCAATCCACTACCCGTTCCGAGTGCATGGACCTCGGAGCCCTGACAGTCATACACAAAATGCCCAACTCAGACGAACTGCTCGGGTGGATCGAAAAAGCTCTGGGTGCCAGCGAGGAGAGCACCCAATGAAATTAAGCGCTCGAGAACTCGATGCTTTACAGGAACTCGTCAACATCGGGATCGGTCAAGCGGCAGGGATTTTGAACGACATGATCGAATCTCCCATTCGCTTGCAAATCCCCTACCTCCAAATCCTGTCTCCCATCGACGTGCAAACACAATTAGAGGAACACCTCAACGGCGAACAAATCGCCGCCGTCCAGCTCAAATTTACAGGCTCCTTTGGAGGGATTGCCCAGCTCGTCTTTCCTACCAACAGTGCAGCCGCTCTAGTGACCATGCTTACCGGGGAAGAAGTGGGAACTCACGACCTGGATTCAGTCAAAATTGGTACGCTCAGTGAAGTGGGAAATATTGTGATCAACGGGGTCATGGGTGCAATCAGCAACGTACTTCAGCAGCGCCTGAACTACTCAATTCCCAATTACATGGAAGGGACGATCGGTAGTTTGCTGATATCTGGCGGTTTGACTACTGATACAGTTGTTTTATTAGCCCAGACCCGTTTCATTATTGAAAAGCTCCACGTTGAAGGAGATATCATCCTCATTTTCAATGTCAGTTCCTTTGACGCCTTGTTGGCTGCAATCAATCAACTTGCCGGGGGTCTATGATCCAAGAGAGCAAAACTATTGAGGAAAAATTTGGAGTTCTCGACAGCGTACCAGTCGGCGCGTGTTTGCTGCGAGATGATTTTGTGGTGCTGTTTTGGAATGCCTGTCTGGAAGATTGGACGAAAATTCCCCGCGACCAAATGTTGGGAACCAAGATTACAACACATTTTCCTCACCTGAGCCAGCTCAAGTACGCTACTCGCTTCCAGCAAATCTTTGCAGGAGGCCCGCCAACCATCTTTTCTTCTCAAATTCACAAGCACTTGATTCCGGCAACTTGGCAAGACGGCCAGCAGCGCATCCAGCAAACTACTGTGACGGCTGTCCCTGCACTTTCACCGGGCGTTGCCGAACTGGATATTGCCGGCTTGGCTCGATCGACTGCGGACTTGGAACCAGAAGGCACGGTGCGACAAGCAGAAGCCGTTGGTTCTGAAGCGCCCTCAAACATTCGGACTTCATTTTCGCCTTACGGCTTTGTGACATCAAACTGCCAATCGTTTTACGCCCTGTTGGTGATTCAAGACGTGACCGACCTCACTCACCGCATCCAAGCTTACCGCACAATGCGGGATCAAGCTTTGGAAGAAGTGGAAGTGCGCCAGCGGGTGGAGGAAGAATTGCGATCGAGCCAACATTTCATCCAGCAGATTGCAGACGCGGCACCTTATTTGCTCTACATCTACGATTTGACCGAACAGCGCAACGTCTACGTCAACGGTCAGGCTTTTAAATTGCTCGGCTACCATCCCGAAGAAATTTTACAGATGGAAACGGCTTTGTTTTCCAGTTTGGTGCACCCAGACGATTTGGAGAAGGTGTCGGCGCACCTGCAAAAATTTCCCAAGGCCCAAGACGGCAGCATTTTGGAGTTGGAGTACCGACTGAAACATCGATCGGGCGAATGGCGCTGGTTTCGCTGCCGCGACCAAGTGTTCGCCCGTACAGCCTCATGCGATCCCAAACAAATTTTCGGCACCGCTCAAGATATTACCGAGTACAAGCGGGCAGAAGAAGCGCTGCGGCAGCAAAACGAACGGGAACTGCTGATGGCGACAATTACTCAGCACATCCGCCAGTCTCTGGATTTGGGCGAAGTGCTCGGCACGACTGTGACAGAAGTGCGCCAGTTCCTTCAAGCCGATCGAGTGATGATCGTCCGCTTCAACGCCTCTACCGACAGTCTGTGCGCCGCACCCCCGACAGGGGCGGTGACAGTGGAATCTGTAGCTCTCAACTGCAAGCCGATGCTGGGGGAAACCCTGGAAAATTTCTGTTTTGAGGATTTCTATCTCGAAGCGTACCAACATCGGGCGATCCGACCCGTCGCCGATGTCTCGACTGCCGATTTGCCACCAAATCAAATCGACTGGCTCGCACAATTCGCGGTAAGAGCTTATTTGGTAGTGCCTTTAGTGCAAGGAGACGAGTTGTGGGGGCTGCTGATGGCCCACCAGTGCCGTCCCCGACAGTGGATGCAGTTGGAAGTTGAGCTGCTGTCTTCTCTGGCGACTCAGTTGGCGATCGCGATCAAGCAAGCAGAACTCTACCAGCAGTTGCAAGCGGCCAACCTCAAGTTAGAGCGCTTAGCTACTTTGGACGCACTCACCCAGCTAGCAAACCGCCGCCGGTTCGATCAGTATTTAGAAATGGAGTGGCGCAGACAAGCGCGGGAACAAACGCCTCTGTCGCTGATTCTGTGCGATATTGATTCTTTTAAAAGTTATAACGATACCTACGGGCATCCGGGGGGAGACGAATGTTTGCGGCAAGTCGCCTGGGCGATCGGCAATGCAGTCGATCGCCCGGCCGATTTAGTAGCTCGCTACGGAGGCGAAGAATTTGCCGTGATTTTGCCGAATACCGAGATTCAAGGAGCCGTGCGAGTAGCCGAACACATACAGCTCAAAATCTCCGCTTTGCAGCTTCCTCACGCTGGTTCTCAGGTGAGCCAGTACGTTACTGTCAGTCAGGGTGTAGCGAGTATGGTTCCTGCATTTGAATCGGGAGCCTCGATTTTGATTGCCTCCGCCGATCGAGCGCTGTACGAAGCCAAACGACTTGGGCGCGATCGCATCCAAGTTTACCAACCAGATCCGGCCTGTACCAAGACCAACGGCACAGGCGCTCCCGTGCACCCAGTTGAGTTTTCAAAAGCGCAACACTAATTTCCCAAATTTCCCATCACCCACAGGCGCTTGACTTCTGTCAATATCTGTCAATATTTATCAATATTTATCAATTCGCAATAGACACTCGCCATAATTCCGGAATAATACCTTTGAGATTTCATATCATTTCCGGTAACACCGTCAGGTGATGTTGACTGTTGACTGTTGACTGTTGACTGTTGACTGTTAAGAGGGCCCGCACTCACAGGCACCGCCCCTACTGACTGTTGACTCGATTTTATTATTCCGATGCAACCGGAAACGATATCAGATTTTAGATTAAAAATTGAATAATTGAATAATTGGCAATGACTTATATTAATTTCATAAGATATTGCTACAGTCTGTATGTCTGTTTTAAACATCGAACTTCGTTCTGCAGAACTCGTATTTGTAGCGGTACTTTATGAAATTGGTAAGTAGAAAGGTGCAAATAAACAGCACCGCGCAACAAAATTTAGATCTCGCTCAAACCCGAATCCCTCTTGCCTTCTGCCCTGCAGCCTCGGACCTGACCTCAACGATAAATATTTACGCCGACTTACTTATTGCATACCCACTCAATGATTGGAACCGCTTTCGAGGTGAAAAGCGCTTATAGAGGAAACAGAAGAGTCAGAAGACAAAGGGGATAACAAACTCTGATTTAGTATTATTTGTTGTACTATTTTATGAATTGGTATAAGTACGGAAGAACCCAATCCCAGAAATATCGCACACAGACTTCAAATCAATCTTATTCATAAGATAAAAACAAAGCTACGGGACACGACCTGAATTCTACTATTTTAGATTTGATCTTTTAGAGGATGTTTGAAAAGTTTTGGGCGAAGATAATTCCCTACTACACAAACTTTTGTCCCGACAGAGAGGGAAGAGCACAAAATCAAGAGTTTGAAACCCACGGAAGTGGGTTGAGCTTGGTCTTGCCGCGATCGAGTATTCCTGGCAATAGTATAAATTTAGACTTGACAAACATCCTCTAAGCTGTTGCGGATTTAAACTGCACCTTCGGGTTGATTGACAGACAATTTAAATGGAGAACAGCTTAAGGTGCTGCCGCCGCCCTGCGGTTGGCAACAATCAGATTAGCTTGATACTCTGCTGCTTTTTGCTGAGCCTTTGAATAGTTCGGGCTGGTTGACGGCACAGATTTCATCAGCCCAACTGCTTTCTGCCACTCGCTTGCTACTGCGATCCACTCATTTTGAGACTGAGCCGTCTGGGCCAAAATTGCAGCCTTCTGAGCGTTGTTAACGGCTTCCCTCCAAGGATCTGGTTTAGGCGCAGAAGAAGCTGCCTTGGGCGCTGGAGATGCCGGAGCTGGGCTGGCGGGCGCTGCTGTGGGAGCGGCTTTGGGTACAGGAGAAACTGGCTGTGGAGTTGCGCCCGATGCGCCTGGAGAGGGTGCAGCGGGGGCTTTTGATGCGTCAGATGAGGCTTTGGGGGAGGGGGAAGCAGCTTCGGGGGCGATGGGTTCTGGGTTCGAGCCGCCGAAGGGGAAATTTCCAGTAAAGAACAGCCCTGCGAGCGCCGCCAGAGGCACTAAGACAGCGACAGGTATTACCCATTTGGGAAATTGTTTTTTCGGAGGCGGGACTTGTTCTGCTTCGTCTTCGTCTTCGTCTTCGTCTTCCTCGTCGTCATCTCGATCGAATTCTGCCTCTTGATAGTAGTCTTCGTCTTCGGGTTCGACATCATCTAAACCTACAGAGTCATCAGGCATTCCACTCTCGGAGGCGTAAAGCGGATCGTCGTCTGCGGGCATCAGATTTATTTCTTCTTCCCACGCAGCCGAGCCGTCTCCTGTTCGACGCCCGTAAACCTTGACAGTGTGAATTGATTCGACTCCCAAATTCGTCATCCCGTTGCGGATGAAATCGACCAATGCCATTTGACTCGGTACTTTGTCTGACTCCAGAATTATGTGGAGGCAGCCGTTGTCCCGGGTTACATCGGCGTTGATGCCTTTGGGTTTGAGTGTACGGTTGATGCTAGATGCGATCGCTTTTGGATCGCCCTGCTTGAGAAGTTCCTGCAGGTTCTGTTGTTTCATTGGTAGCGCTCTTTTTTTTT
>NZ_JBARVX010000482.1:0-18576 GCF_049646505.1 Microcoleus sp. | reverse complement strand
ATAGAGCGGTATTTAGCCCCCCCTTACTAAGGGGGGGAGCAAGAACAGAATTTAGCTCGCCCATCCCTAGGGAAGATAGAGCGGTATTTAGCCCCCCCTTACTAAGGGGGGGTTGGGGGGGGTTAGCAGATTCCAAAATTTGCTGGTAAAGCCCCAATAACTGGCCTGCTTTTTGCTGATTTCTCAAAATGCGATCGCGAATAGTTTTCAAATGTTCGGGCTCATCCTGGGATTCCCAATTCTCCACAATCTGCAACTGCACCACCTCTTCAACCGATCGCAAATTTCCCAATGCAGATTCCTCAAGCACCAACTTGCACAGCTTTTGCGTTAAAAAAGGTTGTCCGCCCGTCCAATCTAGAATTTGGGCGATCGCACTTTCAGCATCACCAACTTGTCCCCGCCAACCATCAATCAAAGGCTGCACTTCATCAATTTTAAAACCGCCTAAATTTATCGCCTTACCAATATTAAAAGGAGTTTGAGTTTTATCAGCAATCAAATCCGCCGGTGTCGCCACCCCCAACAGCGCAAAAGTCAGCCTGCGGTATAAAAAATTGTCAACTCTTTGATTGTAAAACCAGCGAATCAGAGCAAAAAACTCATCCGTAGAAAAATTCATGCTTAAAACGCGATCGATCTCGTCAACAAAAATAACAATATCTTGTTTTATTTCAACTAAAACAACTTCTTCAATAAACAAACTAAACCGCTGAAGAGGCGAAAACAAATCCCGGCGATCGCGCCACCAATTTCGCCAATTAATTTTACTTCCTAGCTTACAGCTACTGACCAAAGAATTAACAATACCAGCATACCACTTTTGGGCAGTTACATCCTCCTTACCAATCCCAGTTAAATCGATAAAAGCGCAAACAGTACCTTCAGCTTGCAATTTTTGCATAGCCCGCACCCGCAAACTAGATTTGCCCATTTGCCGGGAATTCAAAACATAACAAAACTCGCCAGCTTTCAAATATTCGTAAAAGTCCAAGTCTGCTTGGCGCGTCACGTAACTAGACGCATCTGCTGGGAGACTACCGCCAATCTGATATTCATAACCAAGTGGAGATTCTTTCATCACTGCCTGCACCTCAATCTAGACTTGATTGTACGATCGCAAACCTGACTATGTAGAGATTTACCAAAAAACCTGACTTTTGCTGATTTTGACGACTGGCGAATCGGCAGTCAGAAACCGGGTTTTTTGGGCAAATCCTTCGTTATAGCTGAAAAATTAGGTAAAAACCCGGTTATGAAGGTCTGATGCCTGAGTCCTGATTTTGATGATGCTTTGTCAGGCTGCACCTGATTTTCCCCTATAAATTCAGAACCTGAAGCTATTTATCAGTTCCTACAATACCTGATTTTATCACCATTGCCGTTCAAGAGTTTTAGCACGAAACTGATAACAGGAAGCAAAAGGTGCAGCAAACAAATACAAACACTTATCGCTTCCGCAAACTCAGAAAATCATCACAAATAGGAACTACTCCCATGACAGCACTTAGAACGATCGCCGATGCTAACATTTTTACCCCTAGATTCGGTTTGATTGAAGACTTGACCGACGTTCCTCGAACCAATCCCGATGACGAACCCAAGCCTAATAATTCCGGTTTGATTGAAGACTTTACCGACGTTCCTCGGCCAGACATCGATGATAACTTAATAGTAGAAACACGTAAAATAATCGCCTCTGACCGTAACTTTGCTAACAGCTTGTTCGGCAGCTTCGATAAAATCGGTGGCTTACCCAATGACAACATAACGGGAACAGCAGGAGATGACTATCTAATCGGCAGTGATGACAATCAGGTTCGCGATGCAATCTTTGGCGGTGGCGGTGCAGATACACTCAAAGGTCTAGACGGTGACGACTTCTTGTTTGGCGGTAGCGGTAAAGATCAGCTTTGTGGCGGCCGCGGTTCCGACTGGTTGGAAGGCAATAGTGGCGATGATATTCTCATCGGCCACACCAACGGGCCAGGACAATATGATTCTTATGAAATCGACACCTTGATTGGTGGTTCTGGAGCAGATACATTCTCGCTAGTTATGAACGGTGGCCCAGACCCTAAACTTCCTTACTTAGATGGCTTAGGCGAGACTGCTTATGCGATTATTCGGGACTTTAAGAAATCTGATGGGGATGCAATTTTGATGCTGGGTAAAAAGCAAGATTACGAATTTACATCGGGCCAATACGGTTACGGCAGTCAGTCACTCAAAGACACAAAAATATTTTATAAAGGTGACATGATTGCTGTAGTTGCAGATAATATGGCTGCGGATTTAACCCTGTCATTCGTCTAATTCTATCTGTAGGTTTTGCATTACCAGCTATTGCTGTCAACTTTCCACATTTTTTCGCGAAGTCCGGCGGGGGTTTAAACCCCCGCCTTATAGCTTAAGTCCACTTGCATAAAACTGAAAAACTCATACCAAATCCGCTATTCATGTGAATTATTCATCTCTCTCTTGTCTCCCTCTGCGTTCTCTGTGTCCTCTGCGGTTAAATCATTCCGATCCAACCGGAAACCATATCAAAGCGATATCTACAGCAATCGCGGTCGATCGACAGAACAGCATCTGATACAATAAACTGCAAACCATGCTTTTCAACCTAAAACACGGCAGAAATACTCGCGGTACAAATTGCAGCGCGGCATCACATAATTGTTTTGCCGCCGCACAATTCCCATGCTGTGCAATTTGTAAATTTGCATTGAATCTAATTCAACTGGTTCTGCCGAATTTACAACTTTTTTTAAAGCCAAAGCTAATTCGGGATTTTGTTGTAGAATCTCTAAATGCTTCCGCAAATGATTGCTGTAGATTCCCGATTCTGAGGCTGCATTTTCTAATAGCTGATTTAATGAAATTTTGCCACAACTAACCTCATACATTGCCAATCTTACTAAATAAGGATGTCCGCCGATCGCACTTATCAACTCTTGCAACTGTCCATCACCCCAATCCAAGCCGTGAACCCCAGCCAAATCGTGGATTTGCTGGCTGTCAAACTCCTGCAGTTCCACGGGCACTCCCGCATTAAACGGAGATTGATTCATATCCAAAGGAATATAAACCTCCGTAGAATGCGCCATTACCAACCGTAAATTTTTCCAGATATCAGAAATTTTGGCTTTTTCGTGCCAGCTTCGCAGCATCCCCAGAAAATCTTCAACTACTTCTGTGTAGGGAAATATGCGATCGACTTCATCCAATCCCAACACTAGAGGAGTTGCTATTTCTGCCAGCAAATACTCTTCAAAGTATACCGTACAGTTATCGTTGCTGCCCAAAATATCCGTATCCCAATACTCGTTTAACTTATTTTCTAACTTTAACTGCCGGCTTACCATCAAGCACATCCAGCGCAAAAATTTATCAAGATTTGTTAATATTCCTCGATCGGCGGCGCTCAAATCCAAATAAACTGCATGATAATTTTCCCGGACAGCGCGAGCTAAAATCCGGTTCATCAGTGAAGTTTTACCCATCATCTCCGGGGCCTTAATCCGAATCAGAGAACCGGGTTTGACAACCGTTTCCTCGCAGAGAGAGTCGATGCTGGAACGCTCTATATAAAAAGGTGAATCTAAGGCTACTGAACCTTCGGGGAATTGCAAATTTGCCCCCGTCGGTAATGTTGGCGATGGCGGATTTGCAGATAAAGATTGACTGGGTTCTGCTTCATAAGCTCTCCTCAGCGCTTCTTTGAAATTTTTCTTAGTAATTCTTTCTCCCAAAGCTTCAGAAAGCTTGTGCCACAATTTGTTACCGACATCTTTGTTGAGGTATTCAGCACTGTAGCCGTAGGTTTTGGCGATTTCATCGTAACTTTTTCCTTCCCAAGAACCTTGCAGGACTTTCGTTTCGAGGTCGCTGAGATATTTGCCGGTGTTTTGGGCAAAAATGCGATCGGCAGATTCTTTTGTTTGGTTCCAAGAGAATTCTAATTCTGAGTTCATGGGCTCGCCCGTGAGTACGTATATACGTAAGTATGCAGACTATTCCCAGAGAAGAGTTGTTCCTCCATCGGGAAATTACCCTGACTTTTCCCTATTTTAACTGATTTAAGCTGAGTTTTTACTGTAAATCATTGTTGAAATACCTGACTTTATTCCCCTGGTGGGTTTTCTTCTTAGAAAATAAGCTAGTTTTGAAGCAAGTTGATTATCGATCGCACTAAGCAAAGCTGCACCTCGCAAACGCCAGGGTAAAAGGATAAAAATTATGGCTGCTACCATTACCGTTAATAGCACAGATGACTTGAATACCAGGAATGCCGTCATCTCCCTCAGAGAGGCAATTCTGGTTGCCAATGGTACTCTGAATTTTGCTGCTTTGACAGTGGCAGAACAAGCGCAAATTAACGGCACTGTCGGTACTGGTGCCGATCGCGACACGATCGCCTTTAATATCGGGGCGATCGGTTCTCAGCAATTAATTCAGCCTTTATCCGCACTGCCGCCGATCTCCGATCCAGTTATTATCGACGGTTTGAGTCAAGGTGGCGCGGGCTATAACGGTTTGCCACTGGTGGAAATCAGCGGCAACCTCGCCGGATTTGGGATGGTCGGACTCGATATCACTGCTGGGAACAGTACCGTGCAAGGTTTAGCAATCAACAGATTTGACTGGGCAGGTATCCGCTTGCAAACCAATGGCAACAACACGATCGTCAACAATCACATCGGCACGGATCTCGCGGGTACGGTCGATCGGGGCAACCGCAGGGGAATCTCGATTGATGGCGTTCCAGATAATCGGATCGAGAACAACTTAATCTCTGGCAACAACACTGTTGGTGTCGGGCTTGGCATCGAGATTTCCGGCATCGCTGCGCGCAACAACCAAGTAATCAGCAACCTTATTGGCACTGATGTTACTGGTACTGTTGCGATCGGCAACAACGCTGGCATCAGCATCCGCAATGCGCCTGAAAACTTGATTCAGGACAACCTGATTTCTGGCAATGGGGGCCTTGGTGGCGGAATTTCGATCAACGGCCCAACTGCCAATCAAAATCGAGTTGTCGGCAACCTCATCGGCACTGATATCACGGGTAATGTAGCGCTAGGAAACGGTATCTATGGCATCTCTATTGGCAGCGCTTCTAACAATATTATCGGCGGAACGACGCCTCAAGAACGCAATATCATTTCTGGCAGTCAGACTGCGGGTATTTTTTTTGCAATAGCGCCCACAGTTGTAGGCGAACCTTCAGGCGGTGTACCTGCGACAAACCGAGTTGTCGGCAACTATATCGGCACAAATATCAGCGGTACTGCCGCTTTGGGAAGTCCGATCGGCGTCTTGATCGGTGTTGGCGAAAGTAACATCATCGGTGGCACGACACCGCAAGAACGCAATGTCATTTCCGGCAATCAAATGGCCGTCTTATTTCTTGGCAACGAGGTCACTGGCAACCGCGTTATCGGCAATTATATCGGCACGCAAGCTGACGGCAGCACTCCTTTACCTAATACCTCGTACAGCGTCATAGCTGACAAAACTGGCGTCAATAACCGCATCGGGGGTACCGCAGCAGGAGAAGGAAATACGATCGCATTTAATGCTAGTAACGGCATTCAAGTTACTGGTGGCAACGGCTTGGCAATTTTAGGCAATTCTATCTTTTCTAATAATGGTTTAGGCATCGATCTCGATAACGATGCCGATCCCTTAACTAGCGACGGCGTTACCCCAAACGACTTGGGAGATGCGGATACAGGCGGCAACGGCTTGCAAAATTTTCCTATTTTAAACTCCGCAACTGCTAGCAACGGCAACATTACTATTAACGGCACTCTCAACAGCATTCCCAATACGACTTTCCGCGTCGAATTTTTTGACAATACTGTTCTCGATTCCAGCGGTTACGGCGAAGGGCAAACTTATCTCAACTTTGTTAATGTCATCACTGATGCTGCTGGCAATGCTAATTTTACATCGCCGCCCTTAACTGCAACAGGGGCGATCGTCACTAATGCTACTAACTTAACGACTAACGATACTTCCGAATTTTCTCAACCTTCCCCCGGCTTACTGCAATTTAGCAACCCCGCTTACACGGTGAATGAAAGCGGTACAGTTGTAGGTGCTGCGATTACTGTCGATCGCATTGCTGGTAACAAAGGTGCTGTTGGGGCAACATTGACGCTGGCGGATGGTACTGCTGTTGCTGCTGACTACACCAATACCCCGATCGCGATTAACTTTGCCGCTGGCGATACGACACCAAAAATTGTGACTATTCCGATCGCAGATGATGCGATCGATGAAGCTGACGAAACGGTTAATTTATCTCTGACTAATCCAACGGGAAATGCTACGGTGGGCGATCGATACAACAATGCAGTTTTGACGATCGCAGATAATGACAATCCTCCAACTATCAGCATCGCCCCCGCCACGATTAACCAAGCTGAAGGCAATACAGGAACAACCGCCTACAACTATACAGTTAGCCTCTCCAATGCTTCTGGTTTGCCCATTACTGTTAACTACAAGACAGATGACGGTACTGCTACTACGGCAGATCTCGACTACGAAGATAATGACGGTAATCTCATCTTTAATCCAGGAGAAGCGCTAACAAAGGCGATCGCTGTACTTGCTAAGGGCGACGGCAAAATCGAGGTGGATGAAACTTTCAGCGTCATCCTCAATAATGCTACCAACGGCGCGATCGATCCCGCCGCCAACCAAAGTACGGGCATCATTCTCAATGATGATAATGCCCCAACTCCAACTCCAACTCCAACGCCAACTCCCACACCAATTCCGACAGAAACACCAACACCAACTCCCACACCAATTCCAACAGAAACACCAACGCCAACTCCCACACCAATTCCGACAGAAACGCCAACGCCAATTCCGACAGAAACGCCAACGCCAACACCTACACCAATTTCTACAGAAACACCAACACCAACGCCAACACCTACACCAATTCCAATACCGACACCGACACCAACGCCAACTCCGACAGAAATTCCGACAGAAACGCCAACACCAACTCCGACACCGATTCCGACACCGATTCCGACACCAACTCCGGCAGAAATTCCGACAGAAACGCCAACGCCAACACCAATTCCGACACCGATTCCGATAGAAACGCCAACGCCAACTCCCACAGAAATTCCGACACCAATTCCGGCAGAAACGCCAACGCCAACTCCGACAGAAATTCCGACACCAACACCAACTCCGACAGAAATTCCGACAGAAATTCCGACAGAAATTCCGACAGAAAATTGCCTTTGTAACTCTCTATCCCTCCCAAATCTCAACCAACCCAATCCGACAAAAAAGGTAGTTGTGAATAATGCGGATCTAATCCTCACAGGTACTGCTAGCAATGAGAGATTCGACGGTAGCAGCAGCGAGGACTATTTCCAGGCTGGAGAAGGTAACGACAACCTCTTTGGTGGCGAAGGAAATGATTTTTGTAACGGCAATGAAGACAATGACTTTATTTCAGGCGGAGCGGGAGATGACTGGCTTTTTGGTGGCAAGAATCAAGACATTATTCTTGGCAATGAAGGAGAAGATACATTATTAGGAAATCGAGGAGAAGATTCACTCAATGGCAGAGAAGATAGCGACTTCATTAATGGCAACGAAGACTCCGATTTTTTGGATGGAGGCAAAGGAAACGATTTCTTATTGGGAGGTAAGGATCGAGATTTAATTTTAGGCAGTGAAGGCAACGATACTCTGTTGGGAAATTTAGGTGATGATACAGCCTGTGGTGGCGGTGGTAGCGATTACTTGCGGGGCGATGAAAATAACGACTTACTGGGTGGATGTGAAGGAAATGATACGATTTTCGGAGGGGAAAACAATGATACCATATTTGGAGGAGCGGGAGAGGACTTTTTAAGTGGCGATTTGGGAGATGATGTTTTAATTGGAGGAAGTGGGAGCGATCGTTTTCTGCTTTGGGCCGATTCTGGCATGGATATCATTTTAGATTTTGAACCCGGAAAAGATGCGATCGCCCTTACTCAAGGTTTGACTTCCTCTCAACTGTCAATTACTCAAGCAAACAGCGACACCTTAATCCGGTTGACAGCAACAGGTCAAATTTTAGCTACTCTCAATAATGTATCTGTTTCTCCTACCATTTTAGATTTTTGATTGGAATGAATGACTAATATAGCAATCCTAAATAACTTGTGTAATTATTGTAGGGGCAAACCCCCCGTGGTTGCCCCCATGAGGCTGGGGTAGGCACGGGGAGTAGGGGTCGCACTACCCCTACATATTTGTACAACTGATTTAGGATTGCTATATCTGATTTTTTGTAGAGTATTTAATGAGGTTTTTTATCATGAAAGTTGCAGGCGATCGACAAAAATCAAGTAGATTTTTATACACAAGTTTGACCTTAGTTTCAGCTATCCTCTTAGGAGGCTTGGGAAAGGTTTCTGAGTCCAACAACACAGCTTTAGCAGAAGAAAACATCCCCATTAGCGGTAGCGGCGACGCGCAACTACAGCCGATTTTGCAATCCCTGACAGAGTTCATGCGCTACCGCTGCGTCGGTGCGGCTGTCCTCGGTGTTTCTGTCAAAGGTAAGCCCGTGGGTGTTTGGGGTTTGGGGCGCATGAAAGACCGATCGACCTTGAACGCAAATCCGGCTTGCGGCGACGATATGCAGGCTCCTCAAAGCGCGATCGTACCCGCAGATACCCCCATGCGTATGGGCAGCATCAGCAAGCCTGTTACCTTTGCAATGGTGCGCTGGGCGCTGAAACAGACGGCGCGCGATCGGGCTGGCTTAGAACTGACTGATGACCAAATTGAAGAGATGAAATTGTTCGACCCCCAGCATTATCCGCCCCTAATTCCCGGTTTGAACAAGCAATATCCAGTCGCGATTATCCCTGAAAAATTGCACGCCGTATTTTCGGGGAAAGTCAAATTTCCGGTTGCTGTGAAAGACAAAAACTGTGCCAATCTCAACACGGGATTTGCCGACAAACAGTGGCAAAATGTCACTCTCGGACACTTATTGTCGCACAGGTCGGGACTTCAGCGGAGCGCGCCCCGATACGGTCAAGATGTAACGGCAAATTTGCCAGTGCTTCGGAATTTGAAAACAGCAGCAGATTTTCAATCGCAAGAACAGCTACTTATCAATGAATGGAGCAACAAATCTGTCGGTTCAGCTAAAAATCAACTCAGTATTGCTCCCAATGCTGGCTATTTTGTACCGATTCCTACTTTAGAAGAAATTATGCTGGTTTTGGCTGGGCGATGCCTTCAGTATCCCCTCGGTCAATATCATTATTCCAATACCAGTCCGGCATTTCCTACGATTATTATGCAGCAGTTGGTAGCCTCCGGCAGATATGCTGCTAAAACGGGTAAACCAGAAACTCATCAAGGCTCTGCTTTGGAGCTTTTTTTCAAAACAGAGTTGGGAATTCCTACTACGGCTACCAAGGGAATTTTTATGACCCAAGAAGTAGAAAACTTTAGCAGTCGCGAACCGGAAAAGCGCCACTGGAACGGAAAGAATTATTACGGGACGGGATGGGATTTGAAGCGACCGCACTGCATTTGGAATGGCAGCTTTTGCGATTTTTCTAGTTGGATAAATACCAAGCCGGGGAGGATAAATTGGTCTTGGAATTTAAGCCAGGTTCTTTTTTCCCGCAGAAACACAGATTTGAGTCCCGGCACCGGTTTGCTAGCTGCAGAAGCTGGAGTTTTTCTCAAATTCATGTCACAATATTGGGTTGGTGGTTATGAGAATAACCCGCGCATCGGGGAAAAGCGAAATAATGTTTGGAATCGATATACTGTTCACAATGGCTCCCTTGATGGTACTCATGCTTGGGCAATTCAGTTAGGGGGAAAGAATAATCCGAAGGAGTGGAAATTGCCGCCTGTGGACGATCGAGGTCAGATCCTTGATGATTTTGCTAATTTGAAGATGTATGCGGGTGTGTTGCCGGATGGAGTTGATATTTTTGTGGCGGTGAATCAGAGGGCGGATAAGAAGTGTGTTGAGGCTAAGGGTTACAATTGCGGGGATGCTTACGGACTTTTGGATAATTTTATTTTGTACGGTGCTTCTCGGGTAAATTGGAATAGGGTTGCAGCGAGTGCTGGTGTCAAATAATATTGATAAATCATATCAATTCCGGTTGCACTCATACATGACTGTTGACTGTTGACTGTTGACTGTTGACTGTTGACTGTTGACTGTTGACTGTTGACTGTTGACTGTTGACTGTTAAGTTATACCAATTTCATAAAGCTAGATATGACCCCCCCCAACCCCCCCGCGAGTTCGGGGGGGCTAAGAGTTCATCTATAGCACATCTTTAGAAAAATGGTATTAAGAGGGCGGGCACGCACCATCCACCGCCCCTACTGACTGTTGACTCGATTTTATTATTCCGATGCAACCGGAAACGATATCATACCAATTCCGGTTGCACTCATACATGATGTTAACTGTTAACTGTTAACTGTTAACTGTTAACAGTCAACAGTCAACAGTGAATTTACTATTCCGATGCAACCGGAAACGATATCATATCGTGTCCGAGCGATTGACCGCAATAAAATTAGTTCGTAGTGCGGAATTAAGTCCGCACTACGAACCGTTTTTGTGATAGTAATCGCTCGCACATAATATCAACGACAGATACGAGGCATATCGATACAGATAAGCGCAGATAATTTCACAAAATTCTGCAATTTTTGCCAGAAATTTATGGTAAAATTAAGACTCAATTTAAATATGAGTTTCTGAACAAGCCCATGAATTTCCGCTTCCGACTGTGTACTTCCATCAGTTGAGCGCGATAAGCAGACCACTCAACTTTTCGCCCAGCTTGTATATAGGCAGCACGGGCTTTTTCGAGCCACTTAATCGCACTATCGTACTCGGCTGATTTCATTGCATTTAGAATCGATTCAGCGCGCCGACAAGCATTGGCGATTACCCAATCTGGGCGATGGGGAATTGCCGCCATCATCACTCGATGAACCAGTTCGGAACTGTAAGATGTTTCTACAAGGGCGATCGCCTCTTCAATCATTTTTTCATGCAGAAAAATATCAACCTTTGCTTCGGTAGAATTGTAGTTTTGAATGGTTCTTACAATTGCCAATAAATCTGCTTTCAATGTTGAGCAATTATCTTCCGATAACTCCTGCAATGAAAGATAATCCTTCAAGGAAGGTTGAATTTCAAAAACTTTCATTTTAGCATTAAACGCAGCTTCTTTTTCGCCCAATTCATCGGCTAATTCACTCATACAAATTGCTAGTTTGTAGGTAGAGTTGCCGGGTAAATTCAACCCAGCTTGACAAATTTTTAGAGCTTCTTCTGAGTATCCGTCTTCTTGTAAAATTTGAACTAGAGCAAAAGCTTCTTCGACTGATGTCATCTCTGTTCCCGCAGCTTTCACAGCTTCTTCTATTCTCCCCAAACGAGCTAACATGGTCAGATATTGTTGAATACAGCCTTCTGCTTTGGCTAGGTATAAGTATTCTTTGTCGCGGTTCTGGCGATCGAGAATTTGCAAGCGAGTCAAGGTTAAGTCACGAGCACAATCTGGTGCATCTACATCCCAAAGTCCTTGTCCAGTAAGGTTTCCTTCTAGTATCTGCTGGAGTGGCGGGTAGTCCCAACCTTGGCGTAAAGCTTCCAAACTCATGCTGAAATCACAATCCCATTCATCATTCCAACCTTCTAACATCACCTGGAGATCGATCTGTTCTTCACCAGTGAGTTCAGCCGTCAAAATGGCTTCTGTCCAAGCTTCATCCAAAGGGCTATTTATACCATAACTTTCAATACCATATTCTGCTGCCTCATTCCAATCTTCAACGCAACCAGTGGTAATGGCTTCTAAAATTACTAAAGCGTTTTTGCCATCTCCTTGTTCGCTGAATTCCTGGGCTTGCTGAATCAATTCTAAAATTTCTTCTGTAATCGGGTCTTCTTCATCATAACCATATTCATACTCGGAATAAGTCTCAGCTTGTCGGAAAATGTCTCGTACTTGTCGCCGAAAAGGAGCAGGATCGATCGCACTTTGGCGATGTATTTTCGTCAGTTGGCTTGTCGGAGCAGACACAGCGTTTGAATTGACGTATAGTTCGATCGCATTTATCAGCGACGGTTCGTTGTCCGCTAAATGCTCTACTAACTCATAGATTTGGGCATCGTTGAGGCGAGAAAGCAATTCTTCCAGCCTCTCGCCATGTTCAATTTTTTCGGGTTCTCGCAGACACAAAAACAGCGTAGCGATAATGTGTTTGCACCATCCATCGCCATCGTAAGGACAAGTGCACAATACTCCAGATGTTAATCCCGCAGGATTGAACGGCAGGCTAACGCTGTAGGCTTGAGATTGAGAACCGTATACTGTTGCTTGCACCATATTGCCACGGAGGACTGCGTTAGTAACAGTTCCACCTAAATAGTAATCTTCGGCTCGGTTGAGCGATCGCTCAGAACTGTTATTTTTGACGATTGTTTCACTAAGTTTGGGAATAGGCATCACACCAGACCTCAGCAATTAAAGGATTAGACTCGATTTTACTTCAGAAATGCACTTGGTCTACCATTTGATTGCTGAGACCAATTTAATGTGAAATTGCACATATCCCGATCCCCCTCGCATCCCCCTTCCCAAGGGGGACGAAAAAATTCTTACTCCCCCTTGGGAAGGGGGCTGGGGGGATCTGATTCTATGCAGCTTCATATTAAATTGGTATAAGATGTTGCTGTAACTTCTAATAATTTTAAAGGAATACCGGGCGGTTTAAACTGCCGCCTTATCTAATATGAACTGTCTTGAAATATAGGCTTGGTTTACTGGGAAGCTCACGCTCCAAAACAAGCATTCGTAAAACTTAATTTTTAGAATTTTTATATTTAAATTAATTTAAGTTCGAGAAGATGTGGTAAAATCAAGACAGCAATTTTTCAGATGAAAATTATGCAGTCAACTACCGAAAGTCTCATGGGAAAAGTTACAACAACGCTAGCGATTCAAAATCTGATAGATCAAGCTGATGCCGAACGAGGCATGATTCCAGTAGAGGAAATCAGGTCTGTCATTCTAGAAAATGTTTTGGTGGATACGGGCGCGACAACTTTGTGTTTGCCGAAAGATGTCATTGCTAGACTAGGTTTGAGAATCCTTAAGCAAGTGGTTGTGGAAACAGCCACAGGTATTAGCGAGGCTCGGATTTTTCAAGATGCTAAAATTTCTCTGTGCGGGCGCGAAGGCACGTTTGAGTGTTTGGAATTGCCAGAGGGGAAAACTCCGCTTTTAGGCGTGATTCCGATGGAAGCGCTGGGAATTGAAGTGGATTTGAAGCATCAAATTTTGAAGGTTTTGTCCGACGGGCCGACGGAAACTTATTTAACGATTCTTTGATGTTAATCTCAATGCAGGGGAAGTAAACATTATGCAGTCTACTGTGCAAACAGCAGCGGGCATTAAAACTGAACCCTCAACCCTCAACTGTCAACTATTTAAGATTCTTTGATATTCTTGAGTTTGGATGCTATCTATTCCAAAGGCAGCGCTAAGATGGTTAAGCACTGTTTTGCACTATTCTCATGTCCCAACGCGCCGAAACCTCACCCAGTCAGTCAAGTGCATCCCACAACGGACATCATGTGACGACTTTGAACTCCAACAGCCAAAATACGATTCAGATTCGGGGTGCGAGACAGCACAACCTGAAGAATATCGATTTGGAACTGCCGCGCGATCGACTGATCGTGTTTACTGGTGTCTCCGGTTCCGGTAAGTCTTCCCTGGCTTTCGATACAATTTTTGCAGAGGGACAGCGCCGCTACGTTGAGTCTCTCAGCGCCTACGCGCGCCAGTTTTTGGGACAGTTGGACAAACCGGATGTGGACGCGATCGAGGGGTTGAGTCCGGCTATTTCGATCGACCAAAAGTCAACTTCTCACAACCCGCGATCGAGTGTCGGCACTGTTACAGAAATTTACGATTATCTCAGATTGCTCTACGGCAGAGCTGGCGAACCGCACTGTCCGATTTGCGATCGCTGCATTGCGCCGCAGACAATTGATGAAATGTGCGATCGAGTCATGGCGCTTCCAGACGGCACTCGCTTTCACCTTCTGGCGCCCGTGGTGCGCGGAAAAAAAGGCACTCACCGCAAATTACTGTCTAGTTTAGCTTCCGAAGGATTTATTCGAGTCAAAGTTAACGGAGAAATTTTAGAACTGTCAGAAAATATCGAATTAGATAAAAATCATACGCACAACATCGAGATAGTTGTTGACAGGTTAGTTAAAAAACCCGGTTTAGAAGAACGTTTAGTTGATTCTCTCTCGACTTGTTTGCGACATTCTGAGGGAATTGCGATCGTTGAAGAGTTACCGACTGACGAAAATTCTGAACCAGCCAATGGGCCGATCGTGTTTTCCGAAAACTTTGCTTGTCCCGAACACGGCGCGGTGATGGAAGAACTTTCGCCCCGATTGTTTTCGTTTAATTCGCCCTACGGCGCGTGCCAAAACTGCCACGGTTTGGGGAATTTGCGGACTTTTGCGCCGGAGTTGGTCATTCCTGACGAGAAAGCACCTGTTTACTGCGCGATCGCCCCTTGGTCAGACAAAGACAATTCCTATTATCTCTCTTTGCTGTGCAGCGTTGCTGATGCTTGCGGCTTTGATATCGACACTCCTTGGTTCCGCTTGAGGCCAGAACACCAGCAGGTAATTTTGTATGGAAATCAGGAAAAGAGAACCGGAGAAAGTAAGAAACGAGACGGCAGCGTCACCGATCTGAGGAGAGATTTTAAGGGCGTTATTTCCATGTTGCAGCGCCAGTACGACGATACTGGTTCCGATTTAATTAAGCAGAAACTGGAACAGTATCGAGTCGATCGCTCTTGCGAGGTTTGTCGCGGCAAACGCTTGAAACCAGAGGCGCTGTCGGTGCGGCTGGGACAGTACGGAATTGTCGATTTGACCAGTATTTCGATTCGCGACTGTCGGGAGAGAGTCGAGAATTTGGGATTGAGCGATCGGCAATTCCAAATATCCGACTTAGCCCTGAGAGAAATCAAAGCAAGGCTGCAATTTTTGCTCGATGTCGGACTGGACTATCTGACCTTAGACCGCGCAGCAATGACGCTTTCCGGCGGAGAAGCCCAGCGAATTCGCCTCGCCACTCAAATCGGTTCGGGCTTGACCGGTGTACTCTACGTTTTGGACGAACCCAGCATCGGACTGCACCAAAGAGACAACTTTAAGCTGCTGCAAACATTAACAAAATTGCGGGATTTAGGCAATACTTTGATTGTAGTAGAACACGATGAAGAAACCATGCGATCGGCAGATCACATTGTCGATATCGGGCCCGGTGCCGGAGTTCACGGCGGCAAAATTATCTCGCAAGGAAGTTTAGAAAACTTGCTTGCCGCCGAGGAATCTTTAACCGGTGCTTATTTGTCGGGCAAGCGAGTAATTGAAACTCCCAATGAAAGGAGAAAAGGCAACGGCAAATCTCTCTCAATCAAAAATGCAACCCGCAACAATTTAAAAAATATCGATGTGGAAATTCCGCTGGGGAAACTTGTCTGCGTGACGGGCGTTTCCGGTTCGGGAAAATCCACTTTAATCAATGAACTGCTGTACCCGTCCCTGCAACACTATCTCACCAAAAAAGTTCCTTTACCGCCGGATATGGAAGCTCTCAAAACGAAGGGCGAACGCTCTATTCAGGATGTGGTTGATAAAGTAATTGTCATCGATCAATCTCCGATCGGTCGCACTCCGCGTTCCAATCCCGCTACTTACACCGGAGTTTTTGATGTGATTCGGGATTTGTTTGCCGAAAGCATTGAAGCAAAGGCAAGAGGTTACAAAGCTGGGCAGTTTTCTTTTAACGTGAAAGGAGGAAGGTGCGAAGCTTGCGGCGGCCAAGGAGTAAACGTGATTTCGATGAATTTTCTGCCGGATGTTTACGTGCAGTGCGAGGTTTGTAAAGGTGCGCGCTACAACCGGGAAACGCTGCAAGTGAAGTATAAAGGTAAGTCAATTTCTGATGTTTTGAACATGACAGTAGAGGAAGCCTGGGAAATGTTTAAAAATATTCCTAGGGCTGGTGTAAGATTGCAAACTTTGGTGGATGTGGGTTTGGGTTACATTCAGTTGGGACAGCCTGCACCGACTCTTTCTGGAGGCGAAGCGCAGCGGGTGAAGCTGGCAACGGAACTGTCGCGCCGCGCGACTGGGAAGACGCTTTATTTGATTGATGAACCGACGACTGGTTTGTCGTTTTACGACGTTCACCATTTGTTAAATGTGCTGCAAAGGTTGGTGGATAAGGGTAATTCAATTTTGGTAATCGAACACAATTTGGATGTGATTCGGTGCTGCGATTGGGCGATCGATTTGGGCCCGGAAGGAGGAGATAAGGGCGGCGAGATTATTGTGGCGGGAACGCCGGAGGATGTGGCGGCAAATCCGAGGTCTTATACTGGAAAGTATTTGCAAGCTGTTTTGCAGCAGCATCCTTTAGGGGAGGCTGTAGCTGTTAGTTAATACACTAACACGAATTATTATGCAATTGGCATACTAAAATCCTATTGTAGGGTGCGTCAGGTGAGCTTTTATAACGATTAGTGAGAGTTACAATATCTGACGCACTTTACAACTGAAATTAATACTACTCTAATGGGGCGATCGGTTACAGTTATTCGTGGGTAATATTCTGGTATAATATGTACTGATAGTGTCCGATGTAAATGCTTGGGTAAAATCTGAAAATGGCAAAGGATCTCTTCCACAACACGGTCAAAATCGCCCTACAAAAAGATGGCTGGAAGATTACCCACGATCCCTACCAGTTACGCTATGGTGTTGCTGATGTCTACATCGATCTTGCAGCCGAAGAAGCGATCGCCGCTGAGAAAGAAGGACGTAAAATAGCTGTAGAAGTCAAAAGTTTCGCAGGTGGGTCTACCATTTCTGAATTCCACACCGCCCTCGGTCAATTCCTCAACTATCGCATTGCCATCGAAGTCTCTAGCGAACCAGAACGTATACTGTATCTGGCAGTGCCCACCGATACCTATCAAATGTTTCTCAGATTTGAACCCGCAAAAACTGTCATTGAACGTTATGAAATTCGACTAATTATTTACAATCCAACTCGTAAGGCGATCGACCAATGGATAGACTAAACGAATACCGCAAAATTGTTTGTGACTTTCTCGAAGACTTTTCTAAAAATGACGCAAATGGTCAGCTAATCTTCGATATAGCCCGCGATCGATACCTCGTCATGCACAACGAATGGCGCGACGAATATCGCATCTATGGGTGTGCCATGCAGCTTGATATCATCGAAAATCAAATCTGGATTCAACACAACAGTACCGAAATCTACATCGATCGAGAACTGATTCAACGCGGTGTGTTTTCTCAAGATATCATTTTTGGGTTTCGCTCCCCCAGCATCCGAAAACTCCTTGCCGCCAACTCTTCCTAGAGACAAAGATTCTGTGATAAAATGATGAGATAGCACGTTATTCTTTGCCCTTTGACAATGGCAGAACCGATATTTCAATTGTCTCGTGTTTCGGGAGTTCCAGTCACAAAGTTCTATGCGTATTTTGTCCCGCAGCACCTTGCGAAACTTCTGGGAAACTCATCCAGATGCCTCAGAAGCACTAAAAACTTGGTACTACGAAGCGTCTCACGCCGATTGGCAGAGTCCAGTCGATGTTAAGTCCGCTCATCGTAATGCCAGCATCATTGCCAACAATCGTGTTGTGTTCAACATCAAAGGCAATTCCTATCGGCTGATTGTTGCCATTCGTTATGACATCGGCATTATTTTTATCCGCTTTATTGGCACTCATGCCGAGTATGACAAGGTAGATGCAGAAACAATCTAAACACAAATTGATATATGGAAATACGTCCAATTAGAACCCAAACTGACTATCAGGAAGCCCTTCGAGAGGTTGAGTTGCTGTTTAATGCAGCTCCTAGTACACCTGAGTCCGATCGCCTAGATGTGCTCAGTACCCTAGTAGAAGCTTACGAGAAGGCACACTTTCCGATCGCAATACCCGATCCCATTGCAGCCATTCAATACTACATGGAGGCTCGCGGATGGTCTGGTAGCGATTTGGAACAATGTATTGGCAGTCGAGTTAAAGTTTCTGAGATATTATCTCGCAAACGATCCTTGACTCTGGAAATGATTCGGAAGCTGAATCAAGAGTTAGGAATTCCCGCTGAGATTCTCATCCAGCCCTATGAGTCGCTACAAACCTCCGCCTAACAATAGAACACCATATTTTGGGACAGTTGGTAATTTTCCATTGCACAGACAAGGCACCCGAACAGTCACAAAGCAGGATTTTGGATGAAAGATTAACTATCTTGAATTGTGGGAGACATTGCCATATTTTCTGCTTGTTTTTGCATAAATTCAATGTCCGATGGCAACCAAGTGCGGGGCCCCCTGCATTGATGAGCAACTAACAGCCCCCACAGCCCTTTTTTGGTTAAAATTGGCA
>NZ_JBARVX010000481.1:0-27750 GCF_049646505.1 Microcoleus sp. | reverse complement strand
GTTCCTAGTAGCACGAATCAAAAAGAAAACATGACAGCAATATTACCGCCTTGGATAGTTTTAGACTCCCTATTGCACAACTGGCTACTAGAAGATATCGGTAGGGGCGATCGCACAACATCGGCCTTATTTCCCGCAGCCAGCATCCAGGGTACCGCTAAATGGATAGTCAAAGAAGCTGGAGTCATTGCGGGATTGCCGATCGCACATCGCACATTTAAACTTTTAGATAGCAGCCTCAGTTTCATCCCGCAAGTACCCGAAGGAAAACTGTGCGAAAAAGGAGAAGTAATCGCCGAGATTTCCGGCAATTTCGACGCGCTGCTAACCGGAGAAAGAGTAGCATTAAACTTGGCAATGCGTTTGAGCGGCATCGCTACTTTAACTCAAAAATATGTTGACAAAATTGCCGATTTACCAGTGCAATTAGTCGATACCCGCAAGACAACACCGGGATTGAGATTGTTGGAAAAATACGCAACTCAAGTCGGCGGTGCTTGCAATCACCGGATGGGATTAGATGACGCGGTGATGATTAAAGATAATCACATTGCAGCGGCTGGAGGAATTGCCGAGGCGATCGCCCTAATTCGCAATTCTATCCCCTATCCGCTGACAATCGAAGTCGAAACCGAAACTCTCGCCGAAGTGCAGACAGCATTGCAGCACAAGGCGGATATTATCATGTTAGATAATATGTCCTTTGACTTAATGCGGCAGGCTGTGGCAATAATTCGCGAAAAGAGCGATCGGGTGAAAATTGAAGCTTCCGGGAATGTGACTTTAGAAACTATTCGGAGTGTGGCGGAAACCGGAGTTGATTATATTTCTACCAGTGCTCCAATTACGCGATCGGCTTGGCTGGATTTGAGTATGAAAATCATTAGTCATTAGTCATTAGTCATTGGTCATTAGTGAACGAAAATATGGCTAATGCTAAATTCTCCTGGAATAGCCCATTTATTCTTTAGTCCCCATCTGCTTGGACTTGGTTTGACAAAGAGCGATTTCAATCGCCGAATAATCCAAGAGGCATCTTATCTCTTAGCTAATGACTAATGACTAATGACTAATGACTCTTAACAATTACTTCGATATAAAATGCACCCAAAAATCTCCGTCAGGCATACATACGCTGCGGATTAAACGATAGGAATAGTGCAAGTAGGCACCGCTGACACTTGTGTTGTAGCCGCTTGGGAACCACTCGCCATAGGGGTCGTGAACGAAGAATCCTTCGCTGTCGTAGCCAGCAGCAACTATAATGTGACCGAAAGACGTGAAGTATCCGTGGATGACGGCGGGATTTCCGCTGGCCAGCCAATCTTGAACGTCATCAATAGTTGCGTTCTCGGTATAGTAATCTTGAGCGCCGTAATCTCTAACAATCTTTGCTAAATCATAGGGGTCCCAGCGACTGTAACCTTTGGCGATCGCATATTCGTAGAGTTCGTCTTCATATTGTCCGGTTCTGTTGCGCCGCGGCACTCTCAAAAAGTCCAGACACATCGCTATGGAAGTTACGTTACAAGCACCTGTAGGATTGTAAAAATTATCTAATTGCGATCGATAAGGAATGCCAAGTCTGACAGTTGGCGGGTTTGGTTTGGGATAAAGCAAAACGCCGTCTAAAGTAACTTGAGCGTGTCCTCCGTAAACATACCAAATTCCTGAATTTTTGAAAGACTGGTTGCGGAGAGCAACTCTGATGTGGCCGCGAATTGGAACAAAAGCCAGCAGTTCAAACTCTTTTCCCGCTGGGATTACTTGTTTTTCTGATTCCTGAAGTTGAGAAGACGCTAGGGGTTTTGATTTAAAAATAGTGTCTCTGGTCGTTTTCAGGATCGGGCGAGGTGTGGGAATGTCCGTTGTTTTGGTTTCGATCAGCTTTTTGGCTGTGATTGCTCCCAAAAAACCCGGTTCGCCGCACTTCATCAAGGTTTGAAATCGGTGGAGGGCGGCGGTAGAAAGAGGGCCAAAGATGCCGTCTACTGGAGGTTTCAGTAAACCTAGGTCAATGAGGCGGCTTTGAATTTGGCGGCTGAGTTCGTTGTCGGCAGCGATTGCTTTGACATCGTACCTAATTTTTGAGTTGAGAAAGTTTTGTAATTTCATGCTTCCCTGCACACTTCAACGATTCCAAGTTTATACTCTCAGAAAATTACGGCCATTCTACTGATCGCCCGTACCTTAAAAGCTTTAAATTCATGATTCGATACAAAACCTTTAAGGCAGAGTGCGATCGAACTTCACGCAGTATTCTCAAATCAAAGATGGCGGCGGCTTACCATCTTTGCGCCCTTGAAACTCTTCCTAGCTTGGCAAAGAAACGATTGCCTGGTTTAGAAGGAAATCGGATTTATGCCGATTCGGGGCGAATTACCACAACCCCCATCGCGTCGGGAGACAGATATTTGACGGCGGCTTCCCGGATATCCTGCGCTGTTATAGCTTGGATGCAGGCTGCATAGTTGAGGGCGGGAGCGATATCTCCTAGCATTGAATGATAGTAACCGTACAAACTTGCTCGATCGCTCGGAGTTTCGTTACCGAAGATAAACCGATTTGCTACTTGGGTGCGGATGCGGGAAATTTCGGCATCTGTCACCAGTTCGGTTTGCAGGGTGCGGATGTGTCCGACAATCGCTGATTCGACTGCTTCCAAGTTTTCTGTCGCTAGTTTAGCTGAAATCGAGAATACTCCCCCCAGTCGCTGAGTCATGTTGCTGACGGAAATTGACGAAACTAGCCCTCTTTCTTCGCGCAACTCCTTCACCAAGCGAGTTGTGCGGCCGTGGCCCAAGATTGTCGCCAAAACGTCTAGGGCATAAGTTTCGGACATTTCCAGCAAACCGGGTACTCGCCACATCACCATCAGTCTGGCTTGCTGGAGGGCAGAGTCTACAAATTCGCGGCGGACTGTTTCGGTAAACGGCGATTCTTTGCCGTAGTTGAGAATTTCGGATTCTGGGTTAAAGTTACCGGCATCTGGCGGATTTATTGGGCGATTTTGTGCTGTGCTTTTGGAGGCAAAACTGTCTGCGACAATTTCTATGAGCCTCTCGACCGGCAAATTACCTACAGCGACTGCTGTCATCGCCCCTGGCTGATATCGGCTGCTGTGGAAATCGCGCATTTGTTGGGCGGTAAGCTGTTCGATGACGGCAGTCGGGCCGAGTACCGGTCGCTTGTAGGGCAGGACTTCAAAGGCTAATTGCACCGATCGCTGATAGGTGCGGCGGCGCGGATTGTCTTCCGATCGTCTAATTTCTTCCAATACTACCAGCCGTTCCCGCTCGAAGGCATCGTCGGGAATGCTGGCGTTGAGCAAGACATCGACTTGCAGGGGAGCTAGTTCAGCAAAATCTTTAGGAGCTGTGGTGATGTAATAGTTAGTGTAATCTTGGCTGGTGGCGGCATTGGTGACAGCACCGCGCTGCTCGATCGCCCGCTCAAATTCTCCGCTCTTGATGCTGGGAGTTCCTTTAAAAATCATGTGTTCTAAAAAGTGAGCCATGCCGTTGATTTCGTCGGATTCGACGGCTGAGCCTAAATTCATCCACACGCTGAGGTTGACGGCATCGACTGGTAAGTGTTCGGCTATAACTGTCAGGCCGTTGGGGAAATGGCGGACTGTTGGGGCGTTGAGGGGCGATCGGGCGGAGGTTTTGAGCAGGGTTGATGTCATTGCGGTTTTAAATTTACCTTTTCTTTTATATCTTAAAGGTGTTTACAAAAAAACATCTAACATCCACCATCTGGCGCGAGAACTGGTGCGCGATCGATCTATGAATATCTCTGCGCGAACAAGAATTTGTTTTGGCCGTCAAAGCCTTGGGCGCCAGCGACTTGCAGATTATTTTTCGCCACATTTGGCCGGGAAGTCTCCCGCCGTTGTACGAGCAACTCTTTCCACTGGTACAGCCACGCTAGAAGCCGCCGGTTTAGGTTTTCTCGGTTTGGGCGCGCAGCCGCCAGAGGGGAGAGGGGGAGATTGGGAGATTGGGAGAAATCCTTCTTCTACCCTCGAACCTCAACATCCACCCATTACATCAATTACATCCGTTACGTCGGCTACACAATCCGTTGCCGAACTTCCTCCTCTTTCTCAAATCTCAAACTGATCGACTTGACTGATGTCACGATGTACGCGAAACTTTACATAACACTGACGTATTGCTCCTACATATTAATAAGTTCTGTTAAGTTGTGACTCAAAACCTATCAATTAGTCAAAATTGATATAGTGGCGAGTCAGCCAACTCTCAAGAATCGACTTCAGGAGGCATCGTACCCGGCGATCGGGCGTCGGTGTCTGCATTTCATCGTTCTTATTCACTCAGCCCGGATTATGGAAACACTAGAGTTTGTGATTTATCCAGATGGCCGCGTACAGGAAACAGTCACCGGCATCGTCGGTGCTTCCTGCGCTGAGGTAACGGCTGCTATTGAAGCCCAGCTCGGCGTGGTGCTTCATCAAGAGTCAACGTCTGAATATTTCGCGCTTGCGCTCAATCAGTCAGCCGAAGCGACGACCCAAGTGGCTTTTAGCGATTGGTAATCTTTTTTGTTGAGTTCACTTAAATTTTTTTGGAATCATCATGTCACACTTTAGCCAAATTAAGACCCAGATCCGCAATTTGAATTCTTTGGAAGCTGCTTTAACTGATTTGGGTATCGACTGGAAGTCGGGCCCGACACAGGTGCGCGGCTATCGCGGCCTCACCAGCACTGCTGAGGTGGTAATCGAGCAAGAAAACGGCTATGACTTAGGTTTTAGCTGGAACGGGACTGAGTATGAATTGGTGGCCGATCTGCAATTTTGGCAGCAAGCTTGGTCTGTAGACCGTTTTCTGAATAAGGTGACTCAGCGCTACGCTTACCATACTGTGGTGAATGAAAGCGCTAAGCAGGGTTTCCAAGTTTCTGAGCAAAAGCAAAATCAAGACGGTTCGATCCGCTTGGTGGTTCAGCGCTGGTGTGCTTAGATGCGTAACAGGCAAGATGCCTGTTCCACAAGAAAATTCAGTCTTTGTGGAACAGGCATCTTGCCTGTTCATAAAAGGCTTATTGAGAATGGTGCAACATCTCAGTTAAACCGGAAATTCGCGAAACACATTCGACTTCGCTCAGTGCTTTGTCGGAGCGCGTGGAGGACTTATTACTATTGTGAGGGATCTAAATGTCTGAGCTTTCTGGACTCGGAATAGATACAGCAACCGATCGCACTGGTTTGGAACCGGAGTTGGGCGGATTTTTGCGGGATGCGCCCGATCGCTCTGGTTTGGAACCGGAATTGGGCGGTGTGTTTCGCCAAAAAGGTGTCTATGTTGATGAGATTACCTGCATTGGCTGCAAGCACTGCGCTCATGTTGCTCGAAATACTTTCTACATTGAGCCGGATTACGGGCGATCGCGCGTAGTCCGACAAGACGGGGATTCTGAAGAGTTGATTGCTGAGGCGATGGACACTTGTCCGGTAAATTGCATTCACTGGGTTGATTACACCGAACTCAAGAATCTGGAAGAAGAACGCAAGGATCAGGTGATTCCTGTCGTTGGCTTTCCCGTAGATATGGCTACGGTTCAGGCCGGCGTTCGCCAGCGCCAAAAAAATAAGGGCGATCGTAAGTTCAAAGGTAGCCATTGAAATCCGCAGGTTTTCCCATCAAGCTCAACAAAAACAGCCCGCGCGGGCTGTTTTTATGCAACAACATATAACTTTCACGTTTTCGAGCTCTTAGTCCGCGAAGGCGGACTTTGTTTGACAAGAAGCGGTTTCAACCGCCGAGTCATCTTATTTCAAAGGATGATGTTCCGCGAGAATTTTCTCAACCCTCGCTTCATCGATTCTCGCAGTCAATCTTGTTGACTCATTGTTATCGCGAATGGTTTTTGCTAAAGTAAAAGACGAGCCAACCGAAAAAGTTAAACCCATACCCATAAAAGCCTTTTGCCAAGGATCTACCTGTAAATAAATCACACCGACAGTAGTTGCGGAAATGGCAACAATAAAAGAAACCCAGCACTGAAGAATCCAAGCATTAGTATCTTTTTGACGTATAATTTGTTGTGACATAATCTTTAAGCCCCAAATATATCTTTTGGTTGATTAACTTATACAATAATCAGCGTGAATGAAGCGGCCAGGAGAACAAATGACAGTTTCTAGAAGTGCACAGGGCGATCGAACTTTTTACTAAAAACTATAACGTTGTAGATAGGTTTTCATACTCTCTGAGCCTGGAAGAAAGTAGACAGTTTATAAACTGGACTAATCGAGATTAACTTTAAGATGATTTACTCACTGGTTTTAGGGAGGATTCTCAAAAGTTCCTTTTGGTTTTTGCAGGGCTTTACCAAACCAGACTGGTACACCTTAGCAATAAAAGGTGCTTGATTCCCCCGAATAAATCGTTTCATATTTTCTAAGGCATTTACCAAAGCTTGTGCGACTACAACTCCAGAAACATCGCCACCCACAAATGCAAACAGCCGTACATTACCTTGAGCCACAGCCAATAACTCCAAAGGACGACTAGCAATTTTCTTGTCCTTTGTAAGTACAACCCAATTGCTTTCTCCAACTATCCTCAGCCAATCCTCATCATTGACATCTTGCTTAAAACGATCGTCATGAATTTCTACTGTCGCCCCCGCATTTCGTAACGAATCTGCCAGTTTTGTTCCTAAACATCGATGAAAAATATCTCATTCATGCTACTAGCGGAAGTTCGCAGCGAATACCTTCCTCTATTTGGAGCCGATCGCAATTATAGTCCTCAGCAAGTTCATCGATGGAATCACCCGCTTTGTAACGTTCTGCCAGCATAGCTGTGGGAATGCCAGTTCCAGCCAAAACTGGGCGGCCAAAAGAGATTCTGGGGTCAATCATCACTGTTTTAGGTTCGTCGGAACCTGGTAGCTTCGTGAAAGGGAAGAGTTTGATAGGTAATCCAGCTTCATCTCGTACAATGCGATCGAAATAAATGTCTAGAATCTGCCTCGCTTCCTGTTCCCTGCCGGAGGCTGCAAGCTTCTGTCCGCATCTCTCAAACAAAAGAGCAATTCCCTCGACTTGAAACTCAATTCGAGCGTATAAGTGAGGAGTAGAAAAATTACGGTTGACACATTTGAGAGTGGTGCTAAGTTGTTTTCGGGAGAAGCCTGTAGCCTTAACAATAGCAATCAACACATGAGCCTCTACCAAATTGGTGAAAGAAAGTAGTCTAGTTTTGGACTGGGGCAGCAGTTCAAGATTATTGTGTTGAGGTAACTCAATCAACGGCTCAAAGAAGTGCTTGTCCGTTTTTGTTTGCGAGTACCAGCCAACAACCCAATGTCGCAACATATCTCTTCGCAGCCTGAGATATTGTGCTGCTTGAGGGATAGAATATATCGGAATATCCCGCAGTTCAAAGTTGTTAGTATCAAGCATAGCAGTTGTCCTAATCCTAAATACTTATATTTTTGCACAAGAAGCGGGCGATCGCAAAAATCTCTCCCTTCAATACCCAGATACCCGACTTCTTCAACAAGAAATCGGGTATGTAAAGCAACCTAATTAACTCCTAAAAGAGACTACGGATTATACCATTTTTCTAAAGATGTGGTACTACCCCCCCACTTCCCCCCGAAATAAGGGGGGGTTGGGGGGGGGTAATATCTAGCGCTACTTTATGAAATTGGTATTACTTATTTTTCTGCTGAGTCTTAGCTTGTTCGATCGCAATTTCTCTCACAGCTTGGAAAGAACTCAAATTCGACGAACCCTCAATCGCCTTCACCGCCAAATCTTGAACCTGTTTCAAAGCAGAATCAAGTTGCTGTGACAAACTAGCAAGCCGCGCATCTTGATTTTGAATAGTCTGCAACATCCCTTGAATTTGCAGTTCATAATTTTGCTTTTGTCCTTCAATATCTTTAGCCAACAAATCCGCCTTAACCTTAGCTTGATAATTGCCAATATTGCGACCAGTATCCTTCCCATTCTTGATATTAGCTTCCAATTCCTTCGGAAAAGCTTCCACCTTAGCCTTAACATCCGCAGACAAACTTTCCCGTTCCGAAATAGATTTTTCCCGTTCCGCCCACTGTTTCTCCTGTTCCTGGCGAAACTCTTCAATTTCTTGATAAAGCCTTTGCTGGCGCTGTTCGTATTCTTCGATATCAAGATTTCGCTGAAGATTCAGATCGTAATCATACAACTCCTCATCCCGGCTGCGAGCTTTTTGCTGATTATCATTGCGTTCTGTAACAGTCAACTTTTGCAACTCCTGCTCTTTGTCCCAAGCCAGCCGCAGTTCCAACAACTCCTGTTCAACAGTTTCGCGCCGTTCGCTGAGTTCGTCAGTAAAAGTTTTCGCACTTTCTTCGTACTGCTGAATTAAATTATCCAGCGTATCTTCCGCAACATCTTCTAAACTGTGCAACTCTTGCAGTTGTTGAACTTCTTCCCCCACAACGCGCCGCAATTCTTCCAATTTAGTAGCTTCGGAAGTTAACTTTTCAGACAACTCGCTGACAGCGCCACCAAAGCCAAATTGCAGCAAAATCAGATTGTCGATTGTGGACTGCATTTTTTGTTGAATTTGAGTTGAAGCCATTGATTTTTTTGCCTCCACAATAAGTTTTTCAGGAACTGCTGCTTGCTTTGGGGAAGCATTTAGCTGTTTGATTTGCAATTCTAATGCAGCTTTTTCTTCTGCGGCTTCCTTGTACGCTTCTAAGATTTGAGCCTTGGTGCTTTTGTCGCTAACTTTTTTGTTCATGGCTTTTGATTTGATTTGTTAATAGTGGTGAATTAGGTTTGCAGTCAGGACTGAAGTCCTCATACCATTTTTCTTTCATATGTGCTATAGATGAAGTCTTAGCCCCCCCTTAATCCGGGGGGGTTGGGGGGGTAATATCTAGCGCTACTTTATGAAAATGGTATTACTACAAACCGAGTTCTAAGCTTTGCTCGCAAAAGCTTTCATTGCCAAATCTTGCGCTTGCTTCATCGTAGCTTGCAGTTGCGCGGAAATCTCAGCAATTTGTTCAGTTTGCCGCGCAATAGTCTGCTGTAAAGATTGCACTTTCAACTCATATCCCTGCTTGCTTCCTTCCCATTCCTTGTCCGCTAAATCTGCCTTGACTTTAGCTTCGCGGGAAACTTCTTGAATAGCTTCTTCTTTGGCTTTCGTGTAAGCCTGTTTGAGTTCTTCTTCAAATCCGGCGGCTTTCCTTTGATTCTCTTCAAACTCCGCTTGATTGTCGCTGAGGGCTTTTTCTCTTTCCGCCCAGTTTTTGTCTTTTTCGCGGGTAGATTCTTGCAATTGCCGTTCTAGTTTGCGCTTCGTTTCTTCGTATTCGTCGGTTTCAATTTTGCGATCGCGCTGCAATTCGTATTGATAATCGGCTGTTTCCTGCTGGCGCCCTTTTGTTGTGAGTGCAGTTTGTTCTTGAAATGCTGCATCAAATTCTTGCTGTTCTTTTTCCCAAATCTTGCGCTTTTGGGTTGTATCTTTTTCCAATACTTCGCGCTGGTTGGCGGCGTTTTGTTCGAGGAGTGTCAGTTTTTCCCGGTGCTCTTGAGTTAAAATGTGGAGAGCGTCTGCTACAACTCTAACTTGCTGCAACTCTTGCAATTGTTCGGCTTCAATTTCGATCGCCCGTTTTAATTCATCTAATTTCGCAGATTCCGCCTTCAGTTTTTCCGAAAGTCCGCTGGTGATGCTACCGAAATCTAATTGCAAGTCTGCCAAACCTTTAACAATGCTGTCAATTGTGTAGGTAGAAGCAACTTCTAGGAGTTGTTTGCTTTTGGCTTTTTCGGCTGACTGTTCCTTAGTTTCGACTTTAGATTCAATCTTTTTTTTGTCTGCTAAAATCTGCTGAAAGTTTTGCAATATCTTGGTTTTGCTATCTTTGGCTGTTGCTAGTGTCATAAGGTTTGTTGCTCCTGATTAAAAAATTTGCATGGTTGGTTTGTGAGACGTTTTTAGCTATTCTAAGTTCCGCAGTTGGCTGAGAATAGCTCGGTATTCTTTGGCTGCATTCGGTGGAAAGTCGGGATTATTGCTGTCTAGAGATTTGAGAATTTTTTGACAGCGCTCGCACCGATTGCTTTGCCAGCATTCGCACTCCTCAACTATACTTAAAAGCGTGTTTTTTAGCAGTTGATTTTCCGCAAGCAAAGCTCGGTAATTCCGCCGGATAGATTCGGCAACTACAGTCATGTGCTGGAAGTCTTCGGTAAGACTTTCGATGTCGTTGACTGTATCATCCCGAATGCGATCGAGCATCTCGAAATTCTCTCTCAAACGGCTTTCTTGCAGGTTTGGTTTGGTTTGAATTTTAGTGACTTTTTTCATTTTACTCTGCGTTGTCACAGTTAGGCAAAAAGCGCGATTAAATCGCGCCTTTTTCACAAAATTAGAACAAGTCAGCAGTTGCTCTATCTTCCGCTGACGGTAGCGACATACCGCCGTTAGAATTCAAAGCAATAGCATCGCTTTCACCGCCAGTGTGAGCGGCCATCAAGGACGCAACTTGTGCTGCTGGTAGGTTATCTAAACAGATCATAGCCCTGGTTCCTTCTAAGTCAATCATCCGCGATTGATTGCTCGGATCGGACAAAACTGCTGCTGCTTGATCGATAACTGCCCAGTCTTTTCGCTCGATCCACGACCATTTTAAACTGTAGTAATTGATCGGTTTTACTACTCCGCTTTCGTCTGGTTTTTGACCGGAATGTTTGACGAATTCGGGAACAAAGATTCCGGTTGCTGGCTCTACGCCGCGCGATTGAACTGATGCGACTAAACGGTTAAAATCGTTCAAGCTGCGGTTTTTGATGTATGTCACCATGACAACTCCTTGCGGCAGTTCGCCGGTTTCTGCGACGAACCAAAGTTGACCCCAAAGTGTGTGGGAAGTTTGACCGAGGGAACCGAAAAATTTGGCAAATTTGAGGATGGTGATCGAACACTTGGAACCGTAATCGGTATCGCCGATCGCCCATTGGCCGCTTTGGCAATTGTTGCGGACTGCGATCGGGATTTCTGGTACTAGCAAAGCATTGCTCGGTTTGGCTCCAAATACTGAAAATGTAGGTCTTTCTTTTGTGGTAGTCATTGTTGTTTTTCCTTAGTTCTTTATTGATTTACAGGCAATTGGTAATTGGTAATTGGGAATCGGTAATTGGTAATTGGGAATTGGTAATTGGCTAATTCTCCCCCTCTCCCCCTCTCCCCATCTCCCCATCTCCCCATCTCCCCCTCTCCCCATCTCCCCCTCTCCCCATCTCTCCATCTCCCCTTCCGATTACCGAATGAGATGTGTTGTAGCTTTTGGTTCGGGATAGGTATACTCAAGCATCGCCTCTTGTTGAGCTTTGATGATCCGCAGGGCGGTGAGCAAATGCTCTAAGGTTTCTAGGTGGGCTGGGGTGAAGTGGATGCTGAAGCCTTCGCCATCCCGCGCGTAGCCCGGACAAACCAGTGAGGCTGAGCTTTGTTCTTCGTGGGTGGCGATGTATAGCCAGTCATCGTCTTCGAGCTTGTAATGCGTGTCTGTCCAGGTTCTCAGCATTTGCTATCTGTTCCTCCTTATTTGCTGGGTACAAGGGTTTAGATGCCGGGTGGCGATCGCTCCTCTCAAGTTTGCGGCGCTATATATAGCGTGTTTTTTAGATTGTTTCCACTTTTTACCACAGCAGTGCGGTCAATTAAGTTGATTAAAGCTTCAACTAAATTCATGGTAACGTATGTTGATTTTCCCGTCAAGTATTTTGTTGAAGTTTTCATCAAAACAGGCTAGAATGCTTGTCAGGAGGCGAAAAACCGTGGAACAAACATTTGGAAGACTGATCCGTCAAGCTCGCAAGGATAAGGCTTACTCGCAACGTGAGCTTGCTGCTATGCTAAGTGTGGATTTTACTTATTTGTCGAAGTTGGAGAACGATCGCGCCGATTATGCGCCAAAAGAAGACGTAATTCGAGCATTGGCGCGGAATCTCGATATTAACGAAGAGGAATTGATTTTTTTGGCGGGTAGGCTGCCTCAGCAGTACGAAGCGCTGCTGAAGCAAAATCCGAAGGAAATGCAGGCTCTTTTCCGCCGGATGCAAGAAAATCCAGATTGGCTCAAACAATCTTTTGAAGCGTAAGAGAGGCCCCTGAAGCGTGAGTATTTTTAAACCGTATTGCTTCTATCCCAAAGAATCGATCGAGCGTTTGGCAAATGACATCCTGATGCAGATGCAGAAAACGCAAAAGTTTGCTCCGAAATGGCCTTTTGAAGCGACGACGGTTGCTGATTTTCTGGATTTGGGCGTAGTTTGGGACTACATTGAGCCGGATGAAGAAGGTGCGATCGCCGCCAGGATTTTACCCCAGCAGCGGTTAATCGAAATCAACGAATTGATTCTCGAAAAACCGCCGGGGTTCATCGAATCGACGATCGCCCACGAAATCGGCCACTGGGTGCTGCACGTCAATCAAGACGAAGCAGACGGCACTGTGGAACAGTTGGAACTCAATTTTGGCGATCGAGAAAAAACAGCGTCTGATGTCGAAGAACCGTTTGTCTGTCGGGGTGCGATCGCGAATACAAAAATTGCGTCGATAGAATGGCAAGCCCAATATTTTGCAAGCTGTTTGTTAATGCCCAGAGTTGTTTTGGAAGATAAAAGAAAGGGACGCGATTTAACAAAATGGTCGCACTTATATAAAATGAGAGATGAATTGGGAGTCAGTATTTCCAATTTGACAAACCGCTTGCAAGAATTTGATTGGATTTACATTCCCAAGGGAACGCGCGAGATTTATGCCGGGAAAGATGCCGCAAACGGGCAACAGCGGTTGTTTGGATAAAATTTGATTCAATTTGAGGTTTGAGAGAAATGTTCAAACCTCAGCTTTTTTTGGTGTAAGGAATAGCGGAAATAATATCAGGGAATAGTGCAGAAGAGCGAAACTGGAGACAAGACAAGCTGCTTACCAAGCAGGAGATTGAGAGATTGAAAACAGGAGAAATTGACATACACGAAATCAAAAACGAAGAAAATGCCTCTAAAAAAGACCTTTACAAAGACAGAGATGGAAACATATACGTCAAACTTAAAGGCGGCATGAGTCCGGGCGAACCAACAGATATAAACATTAATGATTTCTAATCATATTAAACAGGAGTTTGAGGATGGAATCAGAGATTTACGCTTATTTTGCCTTAATTGGAACTGACTTATCTCCAGAAGAGGTAACAGAAAAAGTCGGCATAAAACCAAGTAAAACTTGGAAAATTGGCGATTTAATTCATTCAAAGGCTACTATCCGCAAAAAGTACAATGGCTGGAGAGTAGATTCTCAACTTAGCAAGTCGGACGACTTAGAATCTCACATTAAATCTGTGATGGAACAACTTCAACCGGGATGGCTATCTTTGGTAGAGTTGTGTAAGCATTGTAAAGTCGAGATTTCTTGCGTCATTTATTACAGAAGTGGCAGCATCCCAGCGATTCATTTTGATAAATATATTGTTGAAAAAGTACATCAATTGAATGCGGCAATTGATGTAGATTTTTATGTTTTGCCAGAGGAGACTGCCTCGGATGAAGCAGTAGCAGCATGAGGGGTATAGGGCAATACGGTTCACTTAAGACAGATCCCCCCTAACCCCCCTTGAAAAAGGGGAGTAGGGGGTGGGACAAGAATGCTCTCAAAGTCCCCCTTCTTAAGGGGGATTTAGGGGGATCTCCGGCGCATAAATAGTGTTAAGTAAACCGTATTGGGGTATAGGGTTGTTCTGCAAAGAGCGATCGCCCTTTTAGTCTCATTGCTTCCTCCTGTGGTACAGTATGAATGAAAAAAATCAAGGCTTACGCATGGTGGCTAGAAACCGGGTTTCTACGAGTTTTAAGAAACCGGGTTTCTGAGGTCAGGGCGCGTAAGTCCTAAAAATTTATCCTGTTCAAATTATGCTAACCAATATTGAAATCCTGCTGGCAGCTTGTGAGGAATTAAATATCCCTTGCGAAATCCTGCATCCTACCCAAAACTTGATTAGAATCAAACACGGCGGGGAAGAATATTATTTTGTCAATTACATGACGCCATTTAACAGCGCGTCAGCAGCAGAGATTTTTAAAGACAAAGAATATACTTATCAAATCTTAAACGGCAAGATCAATACTCCCAAAACTCTCGGTTTTGTCTCGCCTCACTGCGAGGATAAGTATAAAAAATATTTAACTTTCCCAGATATTGAATCAATAGTTTTAGAAGTAAACAAAAAATTTGCTTTCCCGGTGATTCTCAAAAGAAATCGCGGTGCTGGTGGCAACAATGTTTTTTTGTGTAAAACTATAGAGCAAATTAAAGCAGCCCTAGAAATTATATTTAACGTCAACAGCAAAGATTATGACTATGTGGCGCTAGCTCAAGAATATATCGAAATTGTCCGCGAATATCGGGCTGTATTCTGCAAAGAAAAGCTAGTTTTGCTGTACGAGAAAGACAAATCTCAGGCTGAATTTGCGGGGAATTTAAGCCCGCTGCACTGGGAAGGTGCAAAAGCCCAACATATAATTAATCCCGCTCTCATGTCAGAGATTGAAGATTTTGTTAAACCTGTTTTTGCAGAAATTGCGATTAATTATGCTGGGCTTGACATTGCGCTAGATAACAATGGAAAATATTGGTTGATTGAAATTAACTCAAGTCCCAATTACGATATTTTTGTCAGAGATAACGATCGCCAAATTGTCGTAACAATGTTTAAAGGTCTTCTGGAGAGCTTGATTGTTAACAAAACGCCTTATTTCAAATGAAGAGTAATATCAATTCCGGTTAAACCGCAATGATATAGAGGAGACGGCAATGCCGTGTCCCTACCCAAAATATTGTAGGGACACGGCACTGCCGTCTCCTAATTTCGGCTACTCCATTCCTTGAAAATACCAGTAAAGATTAGCAACAGTTAAATCATTGACTTCTTGCCAATTTGAGGGGGCTAAAGCTTTATAGCCAGAGGTATTGGCTTTTTGACTGATATAAGATTCGTGTTGTTGACGCAAGCTAGGTTTGATCAAAAATCGTAATTGATCCACTAATGATTTGAAGTGGGATTTTTGTTGCAAGTTTTGGTAGAGCGCAATTTCTTCGGGTTCTGCCACTAGAGCAACTTCTTGATTAGTATTTGAAACTGGTGTCGTTTCCATATTTAAACTAGCCAATTGTTTACGCTCATCAGCCGATAAACTTAGCATCCAATCTACCTGATTTTGCCAAGAGTTTAAAACTGCTAGATCCTGATTGTAAATCCGTGTAATTTCTGGAAATATAAAATCAATTTCATCTTTTGTGCAGCGCTCAATCACGGTGAGAATGTCTTGGCGTATTCTTTCTTGGAGGTGGGAAAGGGAATTACTTACAGACGCAGGCTCGTTCAGCAATTGATAAGTTAATGAAATTGTCTGCTCAATTGCCCAAGCACATTCAACTCTACGAAGATAGCCCACTGCACAAGTGGCTTTGAATAATTCAGGATTATTATAGTCAGCTAAAGCAGTAGCTAAAATGTGTTGTGCACTTGTTAATGTAGAATTTCTGGTATGTTTATTTTCCATTAATAAAGCACTTTGAATTAGTCTCTGTGCCATCGCAAATTTCTGATAAGCTTGACTTAAGATTAAACGATGTTGCTCAAAATTAATGCTTTCAGCTAACAGTTTAATTTCAGCAATAACTTCTGCTTTCTGGTCTTTCAGCAGTGCTTCTATACTGATAAATCCTTGTGTAACTGTTAGCTTCAATTCCTTAATATCTTCCCTCATTTTTAAGGTCTGATGAAGGTTAACGGCTGACAGTGCAGCTATGGCCACCACGCCGACACCAATGACGGCAGTAGATGCTGACAGAATGCCCACATTAGCCTCAAGAGATTTTAAGCCATACTCAATCCCATCTAGTCTTCTGTAAGTTTCTTGAAAACCCCGATCAGTTTGAACCATTTGCGCTACACCTAATACAAAATCTGGAATAGCGAACAACGGCTCGGCAACCATACCAATTGCCGAACCTACAAAGTGACCTGTTGCTCTGTCTCTAGCTATTCCCAATAATACTCCTGCACTATTCTTCACGACTTCATAAGTGCCGGAGATGATGCCAGCCTGTATGTGAGGAGGAAACACAAAAATCATATTTTTTACCTGAAGAGCGATTGATGTTACATATTATAGTATATTATATGATTATGGTTAACTCTGTCAGTCTACAGTGGAATTACTTAGATGAACGAATTCATGCAAGCATTTCAGAACATCGCTCAATCTGCGGCTCTCGTCGCGGCGGATGATTATAAATCCTTAGAGATTAAGGAATCTGCTACAACCGTGATTAAGTCAGTCCAGCCTGGGTTCGATGAATTGATGGGATCAGCTACCAGACTTGAGAAAGTTGTGCAAAAATGCCGGAACGATATCGATCATGCTGAAGACGTTTGGACTTGCAAACTTGGGATTGTCCAAGCTTCAAAACAGGAAATATGGCAACAGCTTGGGGAACTGAGCGGCTGTCATGTCAGAATTAATGAACTAGGTCGTCAACGTCAAAGTTCGGTGATTGATGAATCTCAAGATTATTGGGATAAAATATTTGATGTCCGCGTGAGACAGAAGTGGTTTATTGATGCAGCAAAGAAACAAAAAAAAGGAATTGACTGGAAAGAAAAGGATGATTTTATTAAAGATATTCCCATCGTTATCAATCTTGTTGATATAGCAATCGATCAAATCATTAAGGGCGAGCTGAAGCTGGTTTATCAAGACATTACCACGATTAACTTAAAAGTGCTTACCCAGTATTTCCAAAATTTAGATAAGCAGACAAAAGATGTGTTAAATCATCAGATGAATGTAACTTTGAGCGTGATAGAAAATAAATTTAAGCAGCCGACAGTTTACTTGCCTGAGAATACCAAATTACTGAGTTCTGCACTTAGTCCGGCTCGGGATAATTTATCCAAATACCGTTTAGGTGCTCTTTCATGGGAAGAGGTTATAAATTTCAAAAAGCAGGTTTCAACCGCGATCGATAATTTCATTAATTCAATCTTTGATGACAGATTAAAAGTAGGAAGTCAAGCTTTGGTTGAAGCCATGATATTTTACAATGAATTTCTCGAAAAGCAAGATAGATATCAGCAAGAAACACCTGCACAACGTCAGGCTGAAAGAGCCTGGATTGATTCGCAATGGACAGAAATTCAGAGAGTGGAAAAAGGTATTGAAGTAATTCTAAATTCTTCTCCATAATTCTTTAAGCTACTGTCATTGTACTAGAGCACACTTCTTCACACGCTAAAATAAACTTAGTCACAATTCCATGAAAAAAATGACACCAGAATTGTTAGAATTAGAGGGAACGTGGGAAGAAATTCTCGCCCAATCAGCCAAATTTGCTGGACGCAGAGTTCGCATCGTCGTTCTTGCTGATGAAGACGAAGCAGCACTCCCATCTCCAGAAGAAAGCTTTCGGCAAGCATGGCTGGAAATAAAGACCGGGAAAACTAGACCTGTATCGGAATTGTGGGAAGGTATTGATGCAGAGATCAAGATGATGGAGTCTCTGCCAGAAACTTTACAGCAGCGAGTAGCAGAATACTTGAAAGAGTATATCGAAGACTTAAAAGATGAGCTTCGATGGGACGAATCTTTCGAGAAAACGCAACCGCAACTTATGGCTGCTGCTCAACGCGCAAAACAAGAAATTGCTCTTGCTGACGAACCTTTGAAGTCAGCAGAAGAGTGTTTTCGCCAAGGATGGAAGGAAGCAATGACAGGGCAGACTGTACCGCTTTCTGAACTGTGGGATGGAATTGATGCAGAATAACCCTCCTTTAAGGCAGATTATACCTACACGAGAATTTCAACGCGACTTGCGGACTCTCTCTAAAAAGTACCGCCATATTCGATCGGATGTTCAGCCGATTATTGAAAAACTGCAAGCTGGAGAGTTGCTGGGGATTCCGATACCTGGGACTGGTTACGAAATATTTAAGGTGCGTGTTAAAAACAGCGACATTCAAAAAGGAAAAAGCGCTGGATATAGATTCATTTACTACCTTCAAACAATGACAATCGTTATCTTGATTGCCATCTATTCAAAATCCGAACAATCAGATATTGCCGCCGATCGAGTTTTAGCAATTATCAGCGAATTTAATGAGTTGATTGAAAAGCCAGAAGAAATATAAGATCGCCAGATTAATTGTAGGGACACGGCACTGCCGTGTCCTGATTTCGGGTAATATCATTTCCCTCTGCATCGTTATTGTTCAAGAGTTTGGAAGGACTAAAGTCCTCACTACAAACCTTAGATTACATCCTTTCTAACACTTGAATTCCTAACAATCCTAAACCCAACTTCAAAGTCCTCGCCGTCAAATCGCACAACATTAGCCGCGAAGTCCGCAGCGGTTCCTCGGCTTTCAACACCGGACATTGCTCAAAAAATTGATTGAACTTTTGACTTAATTCAAACAAATACTGACAAATTCGATTCGGCAACAAGTCGCCGCCCACAGCATTTATAACTTCATTGAACTGCAATAAATGCTTTGCCAATACTAACTCGGCATCTGACTGCAAAATTACTTTTGCACCTGCATCTAAGTTATCAAAATTAATCTCTCCTTTGCGGCGAATGCCCTGGACGCGCACGTAAGCATACAGCATATAAGGTGCGGTATTTCCTTGCAATGCCAGCATTTTGTCGTAGCTAAATACATAGTTGCTGGCGCGATTTTGACTTAAATCGGCATACTTAACTGCACTTAAACCAACTGTTTGAGAGACGCTGGCAATAAATTCTTCTGTTTCGTGTCTTTCCTCTGCTTTTAATCTGTCTTCTAAATCTTGGCGGGTGCGGACGATCGCCTCATCGAGCAAATCCTGCAAGCGCACAGCTTCTCCTGAACGGGTTTTTAATCTTTTGCCTTCTTCTCCCAAGACTAAACCGAAGGGAACGTGGACAATTTCGACATCTTCGGGAATCCAACCGGCTTTTCTGGCTACGGCAAATACTTGGGCGAAATGGTTGGCTTGTCCTGAATCTGTGACGTAAATGATGCGCTTTGCATTGTCGTTTTGGATGCGGTAGCGGATGGCTGCTAAATCTGTTGTTGCATAGTTGTAGCCGCCGTCGGTTTTCTGGACGATTAGCGGTAGCGGTTCGCCTTCTTTGTTGGTGAAACCGTCTACAAAAACACATTTTGCGCCGTCGCTTTCTACTAACAAACCTAGGTTGGTTAAATCTTCGACTACAGCGGGCAATAATGGATTGTAAAACGATTCGCCGCGTTCGGTTAGTTTGATATCGAGTAAGTCGTAGATTACTTGGAATTCGCGGCGCGATTGATCGCACAGCAATTTCCAGGCGCGGCGGGTGTCTTCTGCGCCTGCTTGCAGTTTTACTACTTCTTGGCGGGCGGTTTCTTTGAAGGTTTCGTCTGCGTCGAAGCGCTGTTTTGCTTGGCGGTAAAATGCGACTAAATCGCCTAAATCTAGAGCGTCAGCGGTTGTTAATGCTTCGGGGTGAACTTCGCGCAAGTAGGCGATCAGCATTCCGAATTGGGTGCCCCAGTCGCCGATGTGGTTGATTCTGAGTACGTCGTGGCCTTGAAATTCGAGGATGCGGGCGATCGCATCTCCGATGATTGTCGATCGCAAGTGCCCGACGTGCATTTCTTTGGCGATATTCGGACTCGAAAAGTCGATCGCCACTCTCTGAGGCGTTTTCACCGGTTCAATCCCCAAACGGGTGTCGGCGGCGATCTCACTTATTTGCGCTTCCAAATAAGCCGGTTTGAGCTTCAAATTGATAAACCCCGGGCCCGCAATTTCTGGGGTTTCGCAGATGTCGGCGATGTCTAGATTTTCAATAATAGCAGAGGCGATCGCCCGCGGGGGTTTTCCTAATTTTTTGCCCAAACTCATAGCTGCGTTGCACTGAAAGTCCCCAAACTTGGGATTTCCCGCAGGGGCTAGCATCGGATCTGTACCCGCATAACTCTCACCAAATGCGGAGGTGAAGGCTTTTTCAAATCTGGTTTTTAACTGTTGGGCGATCGAGTTCATCTTTAATATTTTGATTGGATATTTATTTTAAACGCTAGGGGTTGAGGTCGATCGATCGCAACTTTTAGCTTTACTGCTGGGGGGATTTCCCCCTGGATAATATTTTCTATCCTGACCTCAATCACAGCGTTTCGTATCTTAGATTACAGATTATCACAATGGCGATCGCCAAACAAACCCCTAAAGATCACATCTAGTCAACGATCGCGATCGCCATATAATTTAGTTAAATCAGTTACATTAGGTATGTTAAAATTTTTTCAATGTTCCCAAAAATCCTACGAAAGGAAGTAGTTATGTTATCTCAACCTGTTTTTGGCGATCGTTCTTTGACACAAGCCTTCGATCGAGCAGTAATCGCTCGCTTCGATGAGCCTCTGAGTCTTTCAACTCAAGCACTATTAGAAGAGTGTACCCTCGGCTTCGCCGCTTGTCCCGAAGGAGTCAAAACCTTTTTCATCATCGCGCCGAGTCTGGATGTAGCAGACGAACTAATTGAAAGAATCGACAGCATTTTAGAGCGAGTTGCCGAACTCATGGCTGGAGTCAGACAAGTTGGCCTGTGCATCTTGCCTGGAAGCGAAGACGAGCAATCTGTCGATCTCCCAAACTCAGAAAAAGTTCCCGCCGATAGTTTGGCTTGCAAATTTTTTAGTATTATCTGTGCCGATGCTGCCAACGATCGCTAAAATTGACAGTTAGCAACCAGCAAATCGCTGCGATCTGCCCAAACTGTGCAGCCTGCAGGCATCGAATAGATTGCTTGTTAGTTCAGTCGCTGGAATCTAGAGGGCAAAGCGTGCAGGTAATTCGATCGAAAGCAACATTGCACTCGCTATCAAAGAGTGTTAAACAAGTCGAGAAAATTAATAGATAAAAGGCTCGCTTGTCACTCGCTCTGATTTTTACCTGCCGGCTCAAACAGCCGTGCATCTACTTTTTAACTCCACCATCAAAGCCGCCAAAACGCCGCATAAAATTTTCGGGTGTCTCGCTTCAAAAGACAGTTGAGAGTTAGTATAGCCTTTCAAGCGAAAGATGAGGTACTATAGCAGTCCTTGCAGGAGTCGTAAAGTTTTTTACCCCTCCCCAACCCTCCCCTTATTAAGGGGAGGGAGTAAGAAATTCACAAATGATTTAGGATTGCTATATGCGGCATAGGCATAGGCCAAACCGGCCAAACCGGTCAAACCGGCCAAACCGGGCTATCCTCACCACGCGATCGAACCGCTATAGGGTGTGTCAGTCCCAATTTTCGCTCCAGTTAAAACACTTTGAAACTGACGCACCCTACGGCGATATATCGCTAGTAGTTAGTAGGGTGCGTCAGTCCCAATTTTTGACACAATTCCAACACATTCAAACTGAGGAATCCTACGGGGATATATAGTGCGATCGCTCTGCCGCGATCGGAGAATTTGTTAAAAATTTAAGTTGAAAATTTTAATTATTAAATTTTATGTCTAATATGGGCGATAAAATCTAAGATTGAAATTCTCCAATTAAGCCATCATGGTAAAACTGACACCGAACCCCAGCTTTAGTTTAACGATTCGCGTTGCTGTGCCGAACCAGCCGGGAATGCTCGCCAGCGTCATCAACGCGATCGCCTCTGCAGGCGGCAACTTAGGACAAATCGACTCGATCGAGCAAACCCGCGCCACTGCGGTGCGCGATATCACCGTCGATGCTTCGAGTACCGAGCACAGCGAAGAAATAGTCCAAGCAGTGAAAGCGCTACCCGACATCAAAGTGATCGACGTGTACGATCGCACTTTCCACTTGCACCGCGGCGGAAAAATCAGCGTAGAAAGCAAAATTTCCCTCAAACGCCAGTCTGATTTGGCAATGGCCTACACCCCCGGAGTCGCCCGCATCTGTACTGCGATCGCCAACGATCCGCAACAAGTTTACAACCTCACAATCAAACAAAATACTGTTGCCATTGTTACCGACGGCAGCGCAGTTTTAGGACTGGGAAACCTGGGCCCAGAGGCCGCCCTGCCGGTCATGGAAGGTAAAGCCATGCTATTTAAAGAATTTGCCGGAATTGATGCCTTTCCTATCTGTTTGAACACTCAAGATACCGAAGAAATTATTCGCACCGTGCAGAATATTGCCCCGGTTTTTGGGGGAGTGAATCTCGAAGATATTTCTTCTCCGCGCTGTTTTGAAATCGAAGCAAGATTGCGGGAAACTCTAGATATTCCGATTTTTCACGACGACCAGCACGGCACTGCAATTGTCAGTTTGGCAGCATTAATTAATGCCTTGAAATTCGTCAAAAAATCCCTCGCCAAAGTGTGTATCGTGATTAACGGTGCCGGTGCGGCCGGAGTCGCGATCGCCCGCTTGCTGCGTAAAGCAGGTGCCGAAAATATCATCATGTGCGACTCCAAAGGTATCCTCTCCAAAGACCGCACGGACATGAACCCAGAAAAACTAGAATTTGCTGTGGCTAAGGGCGGTACTTTGGCAGATGCGATCGCCGGTGCGGATGTATTTTTAGGTGTTAGCGCCCCCGGCGTGCTGACGCGATCGATGGTGCGATCGATGGCCGAGAATCCCATTGTTTTTGCAATGGCAAATCCCATTCCCGAAATTCAGCCAGAATTAATTATGGAGGATGCGGCGATTATTGCTACCGGACGCAGCGACTACCCGAATCAAATTAACAATGTTTTGGCATTTCCGGGGATATTTCGAGGTGCTTTGGACTGCAAAGCTAGCACGATTACGACCAGTATGTATTTGGGTGCAGCTTACGCGATCGCCTCTTTAGTCAGCCCTGAACAACTTGACAAAGAACATATTATACCGTCTGTTTTTGACGGAAGAGTTGCGATAGCAGTCGCCGATGCAGTGCAGTTGGCCGCCCGCGCCGAAGGTATCGCCCGCGATTAATTGAACGAACAAGGAAGAGGGAAGTTATTTCTTCTTCCTTACCGAGTGATAAAAGTCACAGCAATAAACCAGATAATAAATATATAATTAGATAACCCAAGTCTAGCTAGGTCAGATGCAAAGCCTGTTAGGAGAAGACCAGAGCGATCGCAGCAACCGCAAATTATTAGAACTCAGTCCCATCGGGCTGGCACTGTGCCGCGCGGACGGGACTTTTCTCGACGTAAATCCAGCTTTTGCAAGTACGATCGGGCGCACAGTTGCAGAAACTCTCAACCTCAACTACTGGGAAATTCTGCAAACAGATTCCGCTGACAGAGAAAAATATCAAGAAAGTCCTACTAAAAATCGCTCCACGCGATCGCGCGCCGCAGCATACAAACATAAAAATAACTATCTCGTACCCGTGCGAGTTTCCGAGCGGACAATTGAAACAGAAGGAGAGTCCGCGATTTGGCTGAGTGCCGAAGAAATTTTTAATATTCAGGATGAAAATAGCGAGTCGCTGGAATCAACGCACCAGTGGAATTCGCATCTAGAAAAATTGCTGGCAAAGCAGACTGCCGAACTGACAAAAACTCAGCAACTACTCCAAGAAAAAATCGCCGAACTCGAACTTGCAAAATCGCAATTACAAGTGCAAAGTCAGATTTTAGACCGAATTCGAGAATCGGTGATTTGTACCGATATGGACGGCTCGATTACCAGTTGGAACCAAGCCTCCGAAAGGTTGTACGGATATCAAGAAACTGAGGCGATCGGACAGCATATTTCTCTAATTAATCCGCCGGAAAATCAGGAATTTTTATTAGAGCAAGTCATCAAACCGCTACAAGAAAAAGGCGAGCGTGAAATAGAACTTATAACACGCCGTAAATCTGGAGAAGATTTTTCTTCGCACCTGATACTTTCGCTATTGAAAGACTGTACTGGAAAAGTGGTGGGAATGATAGGCTATCTAACAGATATCAGCGATCGCAAAGCTTTAGAACAAGAATTAGCACATAAACAAGCACTATTTGATGCCTTTTTGCAGGATGCACCGGCGGGACTCTGCATTCTTGACTCCCAACTGCGGTACGTGCAAATAAATCAATTTCTAGCAGAATTAAATTGCATCAGTTCTGCAGAACACATAGGCAAGACTATACGCGAAGCGGTGCCGCATATCGCTTCAATAATAGAGCCTCTGTACCAAAAAATATTGAGAACGAAAACTCCCTTGATTAACATCGAAATGAGCGCTGAAAATTCAAGAAAGCCCGGGGTTGTTCAACACATGACAGGCTCTTATTTTCCTCTGCTTGGTAAAGACGGTGAGGCGATCGGCATCGGCGCACTGGTTATTGACATTAGCGATCGCAAACAAGCAGAAGCAGCACTGGAAAAAAGCGAACAGCTTTACCGCATGATGGCAAGCAACATTCCTAACGGTGCGGTGATGCTGTTTGACAAAGAAATGCGCTACAGCCTGGTAGAAGGTACAGAATTAGCAGCAGTGGGGCTTTCTAAAGAGTTGATGGAAGGCAAGACAATCTGGGAAGTATTCGAGCCGGATTTTTGCCGTGCCGTCGAGCCGAATTATCGGGCGGCGCTCGCAGGAGAAACAGTTGTGACAGAATTTACTTACCGCGATCGCATCTACCTCGCTTACACTTTGCCAGTCAGAAACCAACGGCAAGAAATCAGCGGCGGATTGTTGATGACTCAAAACATTACCGAGCGCCAATTAGCCGAAGAATCCCTTCGGGAAAGCGAGGAAAAATACAGGTGCATTGTCGAGACAGCAGAGGAAGGCATTTGGATACTAGATGCGGATGGTAACACTACTTTTGTCAACCAAAAAATGGCGGATATGCTCGGCTGCACCGCAGAGGAAATGCTCGGGCAGTCGCTATTTTCTTTCATGGATGCAGAAGGCATCGCGATCGCCCGATCCCATCTCAACCGCCGCAATCAAGGAATTCGCGAACAGCACGATTTTAAGTTTCTTCGCCGAGACGGCAGCGACTTGTGGGCGATAGTTTCTAGTAATCCCTTGGCAGACAAAGAAGGGCGCTATGTCGGTGCTTTGGCAATGGTTGCCGACATTACCGATCGCAAGCAAACAGAAGCCGCATTGCAGCAGTCGGAAGCCAAATTTCGATCGCTCTACGAATTAACCAGTTTGCCTGTTTTGATGTTGTACGACAGTGGCATCGCTGATGCGAACGCAGCCACCGTCAAACTATTTGGCTGCACATCCCCGCAACAGTTGTACGGCCAAAACCCCGGCACACTGTCGCCTGCTTTCCAACCCAACGGCAGAGATTCTTTTAGTATGGCCGACGAAATGATAGCGATCGCCTTTGAGCGGGGAAACCACCGTTTTGATTGGCTGCACCAGCGCTTAGACGGTACTGAGTTTCCCGCAGAAGTCGTGCTGACAGTCATCGAAGTTGGAAATCAAAAACTTATCCAAGCAGTCATCCAAGATTTAACCGATCGCTTCCTTGCCGAAGAAACATTAGTGCGATCGGAGCAAGCCCTCAGACAGCAAGCTCAGAGAGAACAACTGCTGAATCAAATTGCCAACCAAATCCGCAATTCTTTAGATTTAGACACAATTTTAGCAACCGCCGTTCAAGAAATTCGCAATCTAATCCAGCTCGATTGGTGCATCTTCATTTGGTATCGCCCCAACAGCAATCCTCCGGTTTGGGAAATAGTTTGCGAAGCGAAGAATGGAGATTTGCCGAGTTTGCTCGGTACTTATGCTGTAGACGACCAATCTAGTGTCGCAGTGCAGCAGATTTTGCGCCGACAAATTCTGAAAATTGATGATGTCAGCTTGTTTGAAGATGCAGAAGTGCGCGCAATATACCAGACATTTAAAGTTAACTCAGTGCTGTCGCTGCCGGTGCATACTGCTTCCGGTGATGTAGGGACGATTAGCTGCTATCAGGCTGTGTCCGCGCGCCATTGGAGCGATGCGGAAATCGAACTGATGCAAGCGGTAATTGCTCAAATTGCGATCGCGATCGACCATGCCGAACTGTACGCCCAAACCCGCACCGCTGCCGAATTAGCTCGATCTAAAACTCAACAGCTAGAACAAACTTTGCACCAACTCCAGCGCACCCAAACTAAATTAATTCAAAGTGAAAAAATGTCGAGTTTGGGACAGTTAGTAGCAGGTGTCGCCCACGAAATTAACAACCCGGTTAATTTTATTTATGGCAATCTCAGCTACACCAGCGAATACACTCAAAACTTGCTAAAAATGCTGCAGCTTTACCAGCAGGAATACCCGCAGCCGCCGGTCACAATTTTAGAGGCTAGAGAAGACTTTGAAATTGATTATATTGTTGAAGATTTACCGAAAATTGTATCATCTATGAAACTCGGAGCCGATCGCATCCGCGACATAGTTTTGAGCCTGCGGACTTTCTCAAGACTTGACGAATCCGAAATGAAACAAGTTGACATTCACGAAGGCATTGAAAGCACGCTGCTGATTTTGCAAAACCGCCTCAAAAATAAACCAGATCGCCCGCCAATCAATCTTATCAAAGAATACGGTAACTTGCCTTTAGTAGAATGTTATCCCGGTCAGTTAAATCAAGTATTTATGAATTTGTTGACAAATGCGATCGACGCTGTGGAAATGGAAATTGATAAGTTCGATCGCGCGGGCAAAAATCTCACAATTACGATTCGCACCGAAGTAACCGACAATAACTGCGTGGCTATGCGAATAACTGACAGCGGCTCCGGGATGAGCGAAGACGTGCAACAGCGCTTGTTTGACCCATTTTTTACCACAAAACCCGTCGGCAAAGGCACGGGCTTAGGATTGGCAATTTCGCACTCTATTGTCGTAGAAAAACACGGCGGCCAGCTTTATTGCAATTCTGTAATCGGAGAAGGTACCGAATTTGCGATCGAGATTCCGCTGCGGCAAAATAGAAATTAACAAGTTATTGGTTATTGGTTATTTGTTATTGGTTATTGGTTATTTGTTATTGGTTATTGGTTATTTGTTATTTGTTATTTGTTATTTGTTATATCGTTTCCGGTTGCATCGGTATTGTTCAAACCGTCAACAGTCAACTGTCAACTGTCAACTGTCAACTGCTATACATCCGTTACAGAATCCGTTGCCGAAATTCCTTATTTTATAACTTTTTTGTAAACCCGATCGCACCTTGGCGTTTCCACACCACTCGTCGGTAAATATCCGCTATTTTCGTACATCTTAACAGCTTCCTTGAGAACGCTAGCCGTCTCGATCCAGATTTCATCAAAGCCGCGATCCATTATTGTACTTTCCAACTCTTGCAGTAAAAACTTTCCCAAACCTTTTCCCCTTACTGCCGGCAAAATATACATTTTGCGAATTTCCACAGCATTATTACCGCGTTCAATCGGATAATAAGCGGCTGTACCCACTATTTCTTCTTGCCGTTCTACTACCCAAAATTCTCCACCCTTTTTATGATAAAATAATTCGACATCATAGACATCTCGATCTGCACCGAAAGGCTCACAGTTTAAACCGTACTCTGCTAAAATGTTTTTAATTAAATGGAACGCCTCAGCCCGATCGCGCGTTTCCCAGGAACGAATCAAAAAATCTAGATATTGAGTTTTCATGTGTTGTTGCAATTTTTACGTAAATGTTGCTTTTACCAACTGTAAAATTTCAGCAGTCATTAGTCAGTAGGGGCGGTGCCCCCGTGCCC
>NZ_JBARVX010000480.1:0-19368 GCF_049646505.1 Microcoleus sp. | reverse complement strand
GGATTTCCTGCTGGGCTTGTGACATCGGCGATCGCACTTCCCGAATTGCTGCCGCTTCCCGGCCTGGTAGCTGTGACTGGCGGGCCGGCTGCGGGCGATCGGGCGATCGGGCCAGAAGCAGGATTTAATGCCTCTGAGGATGGCGAGGGCGAGTTATTGTTTTCAGGACTATTCGATGACTTGGGATTTCCAGCATCTGCAGTAAAATCTGGGGAACTCTCAGCACCCTTGGGACGAGACTGGGTAACGGGTGGTTCGCTTTTAGGAGGTTCCTCACTGGCTCTGGGGCTATCATTTTTGGGAGGATCGGGCGATGGGGTTTTGGGTTCGTTGGCGATCGGGCTTGGAGGAGTTTCTGGGGGAGTCAAATCCTGTTTCGGTGCGATCGCAGAAGGCTCTTCTGGAATCGGCGGTGGCGTTACCGCTACGGGTAGCTCTTCTGGAATCGGCGGTGGCGTTACCGCTACCGGGGCTTCCTCTGGAATCGGCGGTGGCGTTACTGCTACGGGTAGCTCCTCTGGAATCGGCGGTGGCGTTACCGCTACGGGTGGCTCTTCTGGGGGAGTTGGCTCTGGTGGCGGTTCTGGTTTGAATGTCTCCGGCGGGGCAGATACCTTTTCTGGAATAGCTGGCTCTGGCTTGATTTCCTCTACTTTCGGTTCATCCAGCATGACAATTTCAATGGCATCGTCTGCAAACTCAGCCGGTTTGACCAATTTGAGGCTCAACGGCAGTGCAACAGCGTGCAGTATGGTTGAGGCTAGCACGCCGATCGCCAGGACTTTTTTGAGAGCTTCTTCTTGTTGTTGTCTTTGCGTCGCCGAAATATTTGAAAAACTCATGCCCGATGAATCTCCTTCATAAATTGATTGATTGGCAGCATTCTCGCTCCCGCATATAACCAAAAAAAAACTACCAACTGCTAGTTGAGCTTGCCATCTACGATCGACCTACTCATTACCTTCAACCTTATTAGAATTATTCTCATTTAGTTATTTTTTTTATAGCTAATTTATCCTATCACCGGGCATTCTATTTTGCTGTCCGTGTTATTTGCGCGGGCGCTCTCCGAGTTCTGACTTTGGCAGATAAAATTCCCCAATTCCTTAACTGCAATACTCTAAGCCATACTCTACCAAAAAAACCAGCATTTTCAAGCTATTTTATATATAACTATTATTTATAATAATATAACTTGCGATAATTTATTTGTATTGAAATTCCTGCGCTATCGCTTGACATTCCCGAACAATCGTGAAATTCTAGTTGAGAATCTTTTTAATTATTGACTGCTATTGTCAACTCCTAATGCAAATTTTAGCAACAAAACACTGACAGAAAAATCGATAGGGATAACAGTAGGAGCATTTCGACTACAGGCAAAGATACTCAGATACAGGTAGTGCGGGAAGTGCGATCGCGATCGCGCCAAGGAGTGAAACAATTCTCCGTCTGAATCACTTGTGCCTGCTTGACGCAGAAACATCTACCAGCCGGAGATCGGGCGGCGTTGCACCATTAGGCAGTTGGCGATCGTTCAACACAGCTAACGAGAATACAAACCAATGGATACTTTGATTTACATTTTTAAAGCCGCAGGCATTGTTGCTTGGCCGCTGTTAGCCTCGTCAATCGCAGCAGTCGCACTGATTTTAGAGCGTCTTGCCTTTTGGTTTAGGGTAAATCGGCGACAGCGGCGAGTTGTGCGGGAAGTGCTACAAACCTACAGCCAAAACCCCGATTCCGCCATCAAAAAGTTACAAGTAAATGCCGATTTGCCCTTAGCCAGAATTTTTTTAGAAGCATTAGAATTAGACTCGCCCAATATCGAAGAATTTCGTCTGGCCCTAGAGAGTGCGGCTCAGGCAGAAATCCCTATCCTGAAGCGATTCAATACAATATTTGACACCATTATTAGCCTCTCCCCGCTATTTGGATTGCTCGGCACAGTTTTGGGGTTAATTACTACTTTTAGTTCCCTCAAACTGGGGAATGCCGGGGGCAGCAATGCTGCGGGCGTTACCGGTGGGATTAGCGAAGCTCTCGTCTCTACGGCATTGGGGTTAGTTGTGGCAATCTTTACGCTCCTATTTGCCAATATGTTTCGCGGGTTTTACTTGCAGCAGATGGCTTTTATTCAGGAAGCCGGAGGTCAGCTAGAGTTATTGTACCGTCACCGCTACGAAAAATTATTAAGAGAATCTAACTATGCGCCTACCCGATGAACCTGATAATATTGCCCAGATCAACATCGTGCCAATGATTGATGTGGTATTCGCTATATTGACGTTTTTAATCATTTCTTCTCTGTCTTTATCAAAATCTGAGGGTTTGCCGGTAAATTTACCAAAAGCGACAACCTCTCAAAGTCAGGAAGCACCTTCTAAAATTACCATCACCATTGATGAATCGGGAAAATTAATGGTTGATAAAAAGCCAGTAAACTTAGACCAGATTGAGGGTGCGGTGAAACAGGCGATCGGGTCAAATCCGAACTCCTTAATTGTGCTAAATGCCGATCGAAGTGTCAATCACGGAAATGTTGTGGAAGTTATGGATAGATTGCGCCGAATTAAGGGAGCTAAGTTAGGGATTGCTACCACAAAGTAGAGAGCTAATTTGACACTCCTCGTGCCTTCACACCCAGGAGTGTCAATTGATAATTATTGTTTCTATTTTCCCCAAATAATGCAAATGTAGGGAAGATTCAAACCCCGATCGAGTAAATCATCCCCAAATCTCAAATTTCAAATTTTTGAGACGGGCAGGGAAACGGAAACTATGGTTTCTGGATGCGGCAAACTTTCTATTTTAAATTTTCCTCCGTGCAATTCTGCAAGACGTTGAACGATGGCCAGGCCCAATCCCAAACCTGCTTGTTGGTAAAGTTGGCGGTCGAACTGTCTGTAAGCTTCTAGCTGTGCAATCTGATCTGCAGTCATGCCGCGGCCTCGGTCTTTGACAGACAAAACAAACGTCCGATTTTCCACAAAAGCGCTTAAAAAAACCGGGGTTCCTTCTAAGGAAAATTTGAAGGCATTATCTAGCAGTTCCTCGACAATTTTTGTGAGTTTTATAGAATCCATAGCCACCGACGAATCTTGCAAATTTAATTGTAAATCGTCTGTTCTATTTACTTGTTTTGCTTGCTGCCGCGCTTTTTCAGCCAGCAAAGATTTGACGCAGCTAAATTCGCTGCTACGCATCTCAAGAAGCTGTTTGGGATTTGTGGCGGCTATTTCCAGTTCTGCATAGAGCAAAAAATTCTGAATCAGCCTGTACAAGCGATGACCGGAAGTGTTAATTTGACCGATCATTTCTAAAATTTCGGATTCTTCAAAAACTTGATATTCTGACAGCATTAGTTCAGAAAAACCCAAGATCGCATTCAAAGGAGTCCGCAGTTCGTGGGGCAGAGACATACTAATATTAGTTCGCAATTCGTTGAGAGTTTGTTGAGACTGCGTGCTAATTGTTTTATATTTTTCAAGTCGAATAGCAATTGCTTTTAGGAGTTCTTGTGGCGTACAAGGTTTGGTAATGTAATCGTCTGCTCCCAGTTCCATTCCTGTGCGAATGTCACTTTTATCGGCTTTGGCTGTGAGAAAAATAAACGGAATTGTGGCAGTTAGAGGTTCGCAGCGCAAGGCTTTGAGGACGGCTTGACCGTCTATTTCCGGCATCATCATGTCGCACAAAATTAAATCCGGGATTTGGGCGATCGCCAATTTGATGCCGGTTTTGCCGTTGCTGGCTCCAATTCCTTGAAAATTCTCGGCTTCTAGTAAGTCTAAAATATTTTCTCTAATCGCTTCTTCGTCTTCAATCACCAAAATTTTTACCACGGTAATTACTCCTTTTAATTAATAGTTGGTTAGAAACATCTGCGTTCAGATACTTGACAATATTGTTGATTCCGGGATAAAATAAAGGGGTGAACTGCAAATGCTTATAGTTGATAATTAAGTTGTTCTGAGCGATCGACCATTAAAGGCAAGGTAATAGTGAAAGTTGTGCCTTTTCCTTCTTCACTGTCGATCGCCAATTCGCCGCTGTGAAGTTCCACAGCCCGTTTGACAATTGCTAAGCCGAGACCGGTTCCCGAAATAGTGCCGACATTTGTAGCTCGGTAAAAAGTTTCCAATATCCGCTCTAAATCGGCTTGGGGAATCCCGATACCTCTGTCTTGAACTTGGAAAACAGCTTTTTGATTTTGACAGTTGAGCTGCAAGGAAATTGTACTGCCGGCGGGGGAATATTTGATGGCATTTGAGAGAACGTTTCCCAAGATTTGCCGCAGCAGTTTTTCATCCATTTGAGCGTCGCACTTGTCGCATTGATGTTTAAAGGCGATCGGGTGTTGGTTGCTGTCGTTGAGCTGTTGCTCTTCCACCAGTTGGCGGCAAAATTTTTCGAGGTTTAAGGAAACCGGTTGAAACTGCAAGGTGTTTGCTTCAATTTTGCCAATTACGAGGATATCTTCTAATAACTCTGTCATGCGTTTAATTGCTAATTGAATCCGCACAAAATGAGTAGATTTTTTATCTTCACTCCACTTAGAACTGTAATCTTGCAGCAATCCAGTCGAAAATTGGATGGTTGTCAAAGGGGTGCGGAACTCGTGAGAAACCATTGTCACAAATTTGGCTCGCAATTCTGAGAGTTCTTTTTCTCGTGCGAGGGCTTTGAGAATTTCCGCTTCGGCTCGTTTGCGATCGCTAATATCCCTGGCTTCAGCAATCAGCAGCAAAACTTGTCCCGTGTCACTCTTAACAGGTTTCAGCGAGAAATCAACTGTGATAATTTGGCCGCTTTTGCCGAAAAAATCTATTTCGCCGCGAAAAAACTCGCCCGCAGCAGCTTTGGCGAGGCCTTTTTTTAATTGTTCTTTACCATTTGGTGACTGCTGCCAAATCAACTGTTCCCCAATCGGGTAGCCAATAATATTTTGCGATCGAACTCCGGCAAAATCAAGGGCTGTCTGGTTCACTTCCAGCACGATTCCTTCGGGAGTCAGCAGCTTGGTAAGCTGAAACGAAGAGTCAAAAATCGCCCGAAAACGCCGCTCGCTTTCCCGCAGCATTTGAAATGTTTGAGATCGTTCGATCGCGTAACGGATCGTCCGCACTAACAATTGGGTGGTAATTTGACCTTTAACAATGTAATCTTGAGCTCCCAAGCGCACTGATTCCAGGGCGATCGCCTCATCGTCCAAACCTGTCATTACCACCGTTGCCACATCGGGAGCTACTTCTCGCAGGCTAGTTAGGGTTTCCAAACCGTGGCTGTCGGGCAAAGAAAGGTCGAGCAAAACTATATCAAAGGATTGTTTGGACAGTTGGGCGATCGCCTCGTGCAGAAACTCAACAGACACCAGTTCCCACTGCACTCCCGCAGATACTTCTAACAGTTCTGCAAGCAAATCAGCATCAGCCGGATTGTCTTCTACTAACAGAATCTTAATCCACATAGCTTACACCTTTTTGATTTAAACGTTGGTACTATTCAAATATAATATTAAACTTTTGGGCTGGCTCTTTCATTTTTAACTTAAGAATTCTGGTAGGGCAAGGATCGGGCGGGGCTGTCCTAGCTCCTCAATCAATCAATTAATAAGTTATAGGAAGTTGGACAACTGCGAGCCAAAATTCCTCAATTAACCTGACTACTTTAGTAAATTGTACGAAGTCTACAGGCTTGATTATGTAACAGTTGGCATGGAGCGAGTAGGACTTGACAATATCTTCGGGAGCTGCTGAAGTGCTGAGAATCACGACAGGAATTAATTTTAACTTCGGGTCAGTTTTAATTTCTTCTAGCACTTCAACTCCGCTTTTTTTCGGCAGATTTAAATCAAGCAAAATCAAATCGGGACGGGGTACGCCCAGATAAGGTGCTTTTTTGCGTAAAAACTTGATTGCTTCGACTCCATCCTCCACAAAATGCAAGTTATTCAATATTTTACCCTCACCTAGGGCTTCTATTGCCAAATCGGCATCGCTGGGAGAATCCTCAATCAGCAGAATCTCAACGGGTCTAACAGTGCTTCGATCGCTCATAACCGACGTATCCTTTTGATTAGAGGAAAAAAAATTGAAATTTAAGCCTTCAGATACTAATTATAGGAATAGTAAAGTAAAAAGTCGCTCCTTTTCCTTCCTGAGATTCCACCCAGATGCGCCCGCCGTGGCGTTCCACAATGCGCTTGCACATCGCCAAACCTATGCCAGTACCGGAATATTCGCGCCTTCCGTGCAGGCGAGAAAAAATGATAAAAATGCGATCGGCATACTGCGGATCGATGCCAATGCCGTTATCGCGGACGCTGAACACCCATTCGCTATCTTGCCGGCCCGCAGCGATATGAATCAACGGGATATCTTCGCGACAAAATTTGATACCGTTGGCGAGCAAATTTTGGAATAACTGCACCAGTTGAAATTCATCAGCCATCACGGTTGGCATCGCCTCGCAGGTGATGGCAGCTTTTGTTTCGGCGATCGCAATTTGCAAATTAGACAAACTTTGGTTGACAGCAGCGCTGCAATCGGCTGGCTCAAATTCTTTACCTCGCGTTCCCAGGCGCGAATAGGCCAACAAATCATTAATCAATTGCTGCATTCTGGTAGCGCCGTCAACAATATAATTAATATATTTATCTGCTTTAGCATCCAAATTGCCTTGATAGCGTTGGGCCAGCAATTGAGCGTAACTGGTAACGGCTCGGAGCGGTTCTTGCAAATCGTGAGAAGCCACATAAGCAAATTGTTCTAATTCCTCGTTAGAGCGCTTCAAATCTTCTGTAAGTTGCAGCATTTGCCGCTCAGACTCTTTGCGGTCTGTAATATTATAAACCAAGGCGCAACACGACAGCATATTGCCCTGCTCGTCCAATACAGGACTGGTAGAAAGATAAGTCCAAATATCTTTACCGTCTTTGGTTTTGAATTTAAATTCGTGTTGTTCAGCAATACCTTGCTTGCGCCGCTCGACCTTCTCAAGAGCTTGCTGTTTTTCCGGTTCGTCCATGAAATCCAAAAGCCATGCCCCGAACATTTCTAATTCACTATAGCCGAGCATTCGCGCCATTGCGCGGTTGACATAAGTCGTGCGGGCATTGCTGTCAATTACCCAAATACCTTCTTCGGCTAATTCAACTATTTGCCTGTACTTAAATTCGCTTTCCTGCAAAGCTGTTTCAGTTAATTTGCGATCGGTGATATCTTTCATAAAACAGTGGTGGCCGTTAAATATTCCTCCTTCGTCGCAAGCTGTTACCATCGTTACTTGCTTGTAAAAAAACGAGCCATTTTTCCGAATGCCTCTAGCTTCAACTTCTACTTTGCCAGAAATTAGCATTTCCTGATAAGCTAATGTCAACATCTCAACATCGTCAGGATGTACAGTAAGCGGCCATGCCATGCCGAACATTTCTTCCGGTTCGTAACCGCAGGTATGAGCGTAAGCTCGGTTAATCTTCACATAGCGTCCCTCAACGTCCAGCCGCGAAATGCCTTCCACCGCATTTTGCAGGGCATTGGTGAGGTCGCGCAGCTCTTTTTCAGCTTGTTTGCGTTGCGTAGCTGCCGCCACGGCATCGCTAATATCTTGACCGATACCCAAAAAACCAGTGATATTTCCTTCAGTATCAAATAAGGCAGTCACCGACAATTGCACCGGAAACCGCGAACCATCTTTGCGAATGTAAGTCCATTCATTTTCGTCAGGTATTCCCCGGCGCGGCAAAGTAACAAAAATATCAAATCTAGGCTCTATTTTCATTCCCAATTCTTGAGAAAGAACTTCTGCTCTTTTGCTGATTTCCAGAGGATCGTGAATGATTTCTGGCGTGAATTTTCCCACCACTTCTTCGGGGGAATAGCCTAAAAGTTTCTGGGCGGCGCGATTAAATGTTTTAATAGTACCGTCGGTATCTGTGGAAATAATTGTGTAGTTAGCGCTGTTAAGAATCGCATTTTGCAGTTGCGTTAATTCTAATAAATTTGTCGCAATTTTTTGTCTGTAAGCTACTTCGTTTTGCAATTGTTGGTTGGAAATTTCCATTTGAGCAGTGCGCTCCGCAATTCGATTTTCCAGAGTTTCATTGAGCAGTCGATTTTCCTCTTCTACCAGCTTGCGTTCTGTAATGTCAGTAACGGTACACACATAACTTTTAACCTCCCCATTTTCTCCGATTTGACCGACAGCTTGAGCGAACACCCACTTCACCTGACCGCCATCAAGACGTTGAAAGCGGTACTCAGATTTAAACGGCAATTGCTCCTGCGCGACGCTATACCATTGAGCAAAAACGCTCTCGCGATCGTCTGGATGAATGCCTCGCAACCACCCTTTACCTAAAGCTTCATCGCAGGTAATTCCAGCAATTTGACACCAGCGTTCGTTGACATACAAACAGTTTTTTGAATTGTCAGCATAAAATATTCCGACAGGCGAAGCTTCTGTTAAAGTTTGATAGCGAGCGTCACTTTCTCGACGTTCGGCGATTTCTGTTTGCAGTATTTGATTAATCATTCCTAATTGAGCGGGACTCGTGAAAACTAATGCTTCAGGAATTAACGGAATCAATGCGAAAGCTGTGTAAGCAGAAATGACTGCGGTTATCAGTTTCAAGCTCCCAGAAAGCCAATAAACAGGATGCCAAAGCGTCCAAACTTCCATCGCATGAGTAGTGCCGCAGGAGAGAATAAAGGCTGCGAACAGCCAAAAGATGTTGCGAAAGGGCAAGTTTTTTCGTTGAATGACAACATAAATCAGCGATACGGGTATTGAGTAGTAAGCCAGGGCGATTGCGAAGTCTGAGACTATGTGGAGTCCGACTAATTCTCGCTGCCACAGGTAACAGTGGCCGTGAGGAATATAGTTCCCGATGAATAACCAGTTATTTAAGAAATTCCAGAGCATAAGGTAGGATTTACAGCCAGTTAAAAGAATAAAACTGGATCTGAGCTATAACTTATAACTTATCTCAAATTTTTAAGATCGATCGGCGGTTGAAACCTACTAAGCTGTTGCGGCATTTAAACTGTACGTCAAAAAACAATAAAACAATGAGTGGGGTGTCCCGCCCGCCCTGCACATGCAATGTTTATTTGCGCGACAGCTTACAAAGTTGATAGTGTAGGTTGGGTTGAGGAACGAAACCCAACTTTTATCGCTCAAATATCGGAACGAAATTTAATTTTTATTGTTTAAGTTGGGTTTCGCTGTAGCTCAACCCAACCTACAACATAAAAACTCAAGCCTTGTTTTATTTATCGGTTATATCGTTTCCGGTTGCATCCCAATAATAAAATCGAGTCAACAGCCAACAGCCAACAGCCAACAGTCAACAGTCAACAGTCAACCATTCCCGATGAGTGCAACCGGAATTCATAGTACATCCCGTACATTGGTTGTTGCCAAATTTATTTATGCTATAAAAAAATGGGGCGAGCCAAAAGCCCGCCCCATCATTCATTATGCTGCTGCGATTAACCCAAGAGTGCCTTAGCTTTAGCTACTACATTATCAACGGTATAGCCAAACTTTTCTAAAGCAACGGTGCCCGGTGCAGAAGCACCAAATCTGTCAATGCTCAAGCTGTCACCTTCAGCGCCCAAATAACGTCCCCAGCCGAAGCTAGAAGCCGCTTCGACTGCTAACCGCTTGGTAACAGCTTTCGGGAATACTGATTCGCGGTAAGCCGCATCTTGTGCGTCGAACAATTCCCAGCAAGGCATCGAAACGACGCGGACTTTTTTGCCGGCGGCGCGCAATTTTTCAGCGGCATCAACGCAGAGGTATGTTTCGCCGCCGGTGCCGATTAAAATGATGTCGGGAGTGCCGCCGTCGTCGGACAAAATGTAAGCGCCTTTGGCTGTTCCTTCGATCGAGCTTCCGGCCAAATTTGGCAGGTTTTGACGGGACAAAGCCATCAAAGTCGGGCGGGTGCGGCCTTCAATTGCCACTTTGTAAGCGCCGGATGTTTCATTTCCGTCTGCAGGGCGCATTACCAACAAATCGGGAATTGCGCGCAGAGAAGCGATGGTTTCCACGGGTTGGTGAGTGGGGCCATCTTCGCCCAAGGCTACGGAGTCGTGAGTCATTACATAGATAACTCCTGCTTCCGACAGTGCAGACAGGCGAATTGCGCCCCGCATATAGTCAGCAAATACCAAGAATGTTGCACAGTAAGGAATCAAACCGCCGTGGAGGACTAAGCCGTTGGCGATCGCGCCCATAGCGTGTTCCCGCACGCCAAAGCGCAGGTTGCGTCCTTCGTATTGACCTTTTTGGAAGTCTTTTTCACCCTTGAGCAGAGTCATGTTAGAAGATGCCAAGTCAGCGGAACCGCCGATCAATCCAGGTAGGACAGCAGCCAAAGCATTCAAACATTTTCCAGAATGGTTGCGAGTCGAATCAGCCTTATCTTCTGCCTTGTAAGTCGGCAAAACTTTATCCCAACCTTCAGGAAGTTTGCCAGCAACGCTGCGCTCGTATTCTGCTGCTTCTGCAGGATATTTTGCTTTATAATCTGCAAAAGTTTTATTCCATTCTTGCTCGGATTTAGCACCGCGATCGACTGCTTTGCGGAAGTGAGCCAAAGCATCATCAGGAACCTCAAACGGTGCGTATTCCCACTTCAAGAAATCGCGAGTTGCTTTCACTTCATCGGTACCCAAAGCAGCACCGTGAGAACTGTAAGAATTGCGCTTGTTGGGAGAACCGTAACCGATGACTGTGCGGACTTTGATCAGAGACGGTTTGTCCGTGACTTTTTTGGCTTCTTCAATAGCTTTGTGAACTGCTTCTGCGTTAGTATCTTCGTCGAGGTTGGTATTGTCTACTGTAATGACGTGCCAGTTGTAGGCTTCAAAACGCTTGCCGACATCTTCAGTAAAGGCTAAGTCAGTGTCGCCTTCAATGGAGATGTGATTGTCATCGTAGAGGGCGATTAATTTGCCCAGTCCGAGGTGTCCGGCCAAAGAACAAGCTTCGCCTGAAATGCCTTCCATGTGGCAGCCGTCACCCATGATGACATAGGTGTGGTGGTCAACAATGGTGTGGTCGGGCTTGTTAAATCTGGCAGCGAGGTGAGCTTCTGCCATTGCCAAACCGACGGCGTTAGCAATGCCTTGTCCCAGGGGGCCGGTGGTAACTTCTACGCCTTCGGTGATGAAGTTTTCCGGGTGTCCGGGGGTTTTGGATTCCCACTGACGGAATTGCTTGATGTCGTCGAGGCTGACGCTATCGTAGCCGGCGAGGTACATGAGGGCGTACTGCAGCATACAGCCGTGGCCGGCGGAGAGTACGAAGCGATCGCGATTGAACCACTTGGGGTTTTTAGGGTTGAACCGCATGAAGCGATCCCACAGCACGAAGGCCATAGGCGCAGCGCCCATCGGCAGTCCTGGGTGTCCTGATTTTGCTTTTTCTACCGCATCGATGGCGAGAAAGCGGATAGAGTTGATGCAGAGTTCTTCGAGTGATTGAGTTGCAACAGCCATAATTCTGGTTTTTATATTTAAGAAAGAGTGTGTGCGGTCAATTTTGGCAGAGGTGCGATGAGTCGAGTTCGATCGCTCGCGTGTCTGCTATTGAGTTTTTGTGGAACTGCCGTGAGACTGCACTACATATCATCTCACCTGTTGCGACCGACAGACAACTTAATTTTTTAATGTTTCGCCCGCTTTGTGCTGTCGGTAACAATTTGCGATCGCAAATATTTCAGCAGCCAGGGTACAAAAAGCAGCCTGTATCTGAATTATTTAGCAAATTGGCCCCGTCAGGCAGCTCAGTTATGATAGAGTTTGGTGTTTCTGACATCTTGCACCTGTTGCGATCGAGCTTTCGGGCATCCGCCGTCGGCCTACCCACAAAAGAATTGAGTTGTGGAACAGACCAGAAAGCCTGTGAATGTGACAATGCAGTGCAAGAGCTAAGATATTGGTAATTTTAATTAGGCAATAACTAATGACTCTGAGTGAAGCCGAAGTCCGCAGTCAAAAAGTAGACGAACTGCGATCGCAAGGCATAGAACCGTATCCCAGTCAATCCTACGCGCGATCGCACACAGCCCAACAAGTTCGCGAAATATTTAGTCAGCCAGGAAAAGAACTCGAAAACGGACAAAGCGACCCCGAAGAAATTCCCCTGCGATTAGCCGGTCGCATTATTTCCAAGCGAGACAGCGGCAAAATTGGCTTCATCGATTTAAAAGACGCCACAGACAAAATTCAACTCAAAATCGAAAAAGCCATCGTCACCGGCGAAGTCGGTTTGAGCTTTGAACAAATCAAAAAATTGCTTGATGTCGGCGATTTTGTCGGCGTAGAAGGCATCGGCTGCCGCACCCCCAGGGGAGAACTTTCTATTTTAGTCCGGGAATTCACGCTTTTATCAAAAGCTACGATCCAATTTCCCGATGCTTATTACGGCATCAACGACCCCGAAGTTTGCCGCCGCCACCGCGAAATGGACTTAGCAAGCAACCAAGAATCCCTCAACCGTTTCATGCTGCGAAGCCGCATCGTCCAAAGCATCCGTTCCTATCTTTGGAAAGCCAACTTTTACGAAATAGAAACGCCGACACTGCAAGCTATTTACGGCGGTGCAGCCGCTAAACCATTCATCACCCACCACAATGCTTTAGAAGTAGATTTGTATTTGCGCGTTGCCCCAGAATTGTTCTTAAAAAGAGCAATTTGTGGCGGTTTTGAGCGAGTATTTGAACTAGGAAAAGCCTTTAGAAATGAGGGCATTGACAGCACCCACAATCCCGAATTTACCTCCTTAGAAGTTTACCAAGCTTATGCCGATGTCTTCGACATTTTAACAGTTGTCGAAGATGTGATTTGTTTCGCAGCAGCAGAAATATTTGGCGATGTGCGGGAAATAGAAAATCAGGGAGAAACAATCAGTTTAGAACGTAAATACGACTACAGCGAAAAATATCCCGGTTTTAGCGGCAAACACTGGCAAGTGAAAACAATGGTAGAAGCTGTCAGAGACGAGTTTGGACTAGATTTTGACAGTTTGGACTTAGAAAGTGCAATATCCTCTGCAACCAAACTCGAACTGCACCTTTCCAAGTTAGAAAAACAGAGTTTAGGCTACGTACTCTACGCAGTTTTTGACAAATTAGTTGTCCCCAAACTAATTCAACCTACATTCATCATCGACTACCCAGTCGAAGTCAGTCCCCTAGCCAAAGGACACCGCAGCAAACCCGGATTTGTCGAGCGTTTCGAGCTATTTATCAACGGCACAGAATACTCGAACGGTTTCTCAGAATTGAACGATCCGAAAGAGCAAAGAAAGCGGTTTGAAGAACAGTTGGCGCAAAAAAATGCAGGCGATGACGAAGCGCATCCAATGGATGAAGACTTTATTCAAGCTCTATCTTTGGGAATGCCTAACTGTGCCGGAATGGGCATTGGTGTAGACAGATTGGTGATGCTTTTAACTAATACTCAAAGCATCCGAGATGCGGTGATGTTCCCGACAATGCGGCCGGTCAAAGATTCGTAAAACATTTGAGTTCCGTTCAGATCCCCGACTTCTTAGAGAAGTCGGGGATCTCGCTTGTGGCAGCTAAATATTAATATTTATGACATTTGAAATAAAAATTATCGCGCCAGTTATAATGTTTTTGTTTATTTAACTAACCCACCTATCGCACATGATTTTAAGTGAGTCAGTTACCCTCAAACCAAGATATCAACCTCAAGCATCAGACACCTGTATTGAAGTAGAAATCATCCAGTTTAATCTCTGGAGGCAAATGCCGCCCGCAAAGAGATTAGCATTAGCCTCTGCTGCCACGAGGGGCTGCCGCCAATTAGCCTTATCGGGAATCAAAAAACGCAACCCTCAATTAGATTCCATCTACCTCAAACAAGAGTTTATCAAAGCAACTTTAGGACAAGAATTTATTAAAATTGCCCAATTACTAGAGACAAAACTTGTAATGCAAGATCCGATCTGGTTAGCAGCTAAAATTGGTAACATCCTAGATACACTGTCAATTCCCTACTATGTTGGCGGTTCAATTGCTAGTTCCGCTCACGGCGAACCCAGATCTACTCAGGATGCAGACATTGCTATCAGCATCCGAAAAGAACAAACTCAGTCCCTCATTCAAGCAATGCAAAGCGAATTCTACATCAGCGATATTGCAGTTGAAGACGCTTTGAGGGGGAGAAGTTCAAGTTTCAACGTCATTCACCTAGAGACAGCCATTAAAGCAGACATTTATTTGATTAAACCCGATCGCGAATACGAGCAATCTCAGCTCGATCGCCGACAGCAATTCTACCCAGACGACAGACCAGAATTAACCTTTTATATCTGTAGCCCCGAAGATATAATTTTGCAAAAACTCATTTGGTACAGAATGTCAAGATTTCAGTCAGACAAGCAATGGCGAGATATTCTAGGAGTGATGAAACTTCAGGCAGATTCGTTAGATAGGGCTTACCTGCAACATTGGTCTTCCCAGTTAAATATCGCTTCAGAAATCGATCGGGCTTTTTCTGAATCGGGATTAAATTAACCAGAACACGCAGAACCCCGACTTCTTAAAGAAGTCGAGGATCTAACAGCGATCGCGACGATTAGGTTGACCTACTTCTCACCGCATAAACGAACCGACAACACCGTTCATATCCTCAGCCAAAGGATCTCCCAAAGCCTTAAATTTCCACTCGCCGCCTTCTCGATAAATTTCTCCCATCAACATATTTAACTTTCCTTCATAGGAAGGGTCATTTGACAAGCGATAGCGGGCTATTTCTTTACCGGCTGCATCTACAGCCCTCACGTAAGCATTTTCTACCATGCCAAAATGCTGTTTTCTATTTTTGGCATCGTAAATATTTACGCCCAAAATTATTTTGTGATATTCTGATGGCAACGAGCTCAGTTTCACCAATATTTGTTCGTCGTCGCCGTCTCCCTCTCCGGTGAGATTGTCGCCTGAGTGTACAACTGTTTTGTCCTTTGACTCCAAATGAGAGTAATAAATTACATCTTCTTTGTAATTTTTTAATTTGCCGTTTTCTCCCAGCAGCATAGCGTAGGAATCTAAGTCAAAGTTTGCACCGCTGCTTCTGCCGAAAAGACCTTTTTTAGTTTTTGCAACATCCCAGCCTAAAGCCATTGTCAGTCGGGATAAGTCGAATTCGCTTTTGCTGAGAACGATTGATTGTCCTTTGGTTAGGTTGATAGCCATAGTTTTGTGATTTTGTACGGTTTATTGTGGAGATTTTTTAGCAAGACTTCGGACAGTTTTGGATGCTAAGGATGGCAGCGCTGACTGCCTCCTCACAACTGCTGTTCACCTGTGGGAATTCCTGATATCAAGTCCTGTCTCTCGACAGAGATTAAAAGCTGGGCGGGTTTTTGTGATTGGAGATTGTTGGCAGATATTTGGGTGAACCCGCCCCTACTATATTAGGGGTAATTGACCGGAGATGGTATGAAACCCGGTTTCTTGGCAGATTTGTTGTCACTCAACGCAAAATTTGTAGAATCCGAAATCGGGTTTCTCGCTACCGATGAGTCCTGCTTTTATTGAGTTCCCATTTTGTCTATCTCTCATGCGTCTGATTGCTAAGAATCAAGGGGAATATTCGTACTCCTTCCGAATTTCCCCTCGATTGATTTAGCTGGAATCGACTTTTTATGCCGATTTTTTATCCGGCATATTTGTCTACAAAACTCTGCAAGCCAGAATTGTAGCCTTCTCCTACAGCTTGGAACCTCCACTCGCCATCTTTCTTGTAAAGTCTGCCAAACTCTACCGCAGTCTCCCTAGAAAAATCCTCGTCCAAATCGTACTTGGTGACTTCTGTGTTAGTAATTGTGTCGTAAATCCTGATAAAAGCATTCCGCACTTGACCGAAGTTTTGTCTTCTCGATTCTGCTTCGTGGATTGTGACAACAAACACAATTTCTTCTACTGCCGGATCGACTTTGGTTAAATCGACTGTAACGGTTTCATCATCTCCAACTCCTTCTCCGGTTAGGCTATCTCCTAGATGTATTACAGAAGAATCGGGCGACTGTTTGTTGTTGTAAAAAACAAAGTATTTTTCGCTGGGGATTTTCGCAGTAGCCCCCAACATAAACACGGAAGCATCTAAGTCAAACGACCCGCCCGTGTCCGTAGCATTAGTATCCCATCCCAAACCGATCCCGGCTTTTTGCAGCCCCGGTGCTTCTTTCGAGAGATTGATTCTCCCGCCTTTTTCTAAGTTGATGGACATTTGCCCTCCTATTCACAACATCACTAGCGTTACCGATCGCAATTATATCAATATTATATCAATTATTAGAGAAGCTTGACAAATTGCTGCTGAGACTCTTTGAATCAATTTGAGATTTTAAATTTGGGATTTGAGATTGTAGAATTGACCCTGCGGATAAATCTGGGGGCTTTGTACTCTGGATGCTTTAGACTAGAGGAGGTTGACAATTTGCTTTTGGTACTCATCTTCGGTGATGAGTTCTTGGGTGCTTTCCACTCTGTCTAAAAACACGATGCCGTCTAAATGGTCGTGTTCGTGTTGAAAAATACGGGCTACGAAGTCTGTGAGTTGTTGTCGGTGGAGTTTGCCGTTTCTACAAGTGTATTCGATCTCGATCGCCCTGCTTCTGGGTACCAAGCCGCGAATCCCCGGAATGCTCAAACAGCCTTCCCAGTCTTTGACTGTTTCTGTGGATGCAGCGAGAATCCGGGGATTAATCATCGCCGTCGGTTCCATCTTCGGGGCTTGGGGATACCGCAGGTTGGGGCGGGATGCGACGACGAACAGCCGATCGGACTGAGCCGCTTGAGGGGCGGCAATCCCCACTCCGTTTGCCTGCTGTACTGTAAATATTAAGCTGTCAATCAACTGTTGAATGCGATCGTCCTTAACATTCTCGACAACTTGCGACGGTTGGCGCAGTACGGGATTTCCTAATTGTGAGATTTGTAAGATTTCTGCCATTGGTAATTTGTTAGTAGTCAGTAGTCAGTAGTCAGTAGTCAGTAGTCAGTAGTCAGTAGTCATTAGTCAGTAGTCAGTAGTCAGTAGTCAGTAGTCAGTAGTCATTAGTCATTAGTCATTGGGAATTGTTAGCTGTTGACTGTTGAGTGTTGACTGTTAACTGTTAACTAATAACTACTGCTTTTCTGTCAACCATCAACTAACAACTAACAACTAAGGATCGAAAACTTAATAACTTAAACACATCCTACAGTCCTCTCTCCTGTAGGTTGCCAGATAAAAGGAGGCAGAGCCTCCGGATCTGCATTACCAGGCAGAGCCTGGTAACGAGCAATATTGTTAGCAGTTGATTGACTGTTGACTGTTGACTGTTGACTGTTGACTGTTGACTAACAACTAACAACTAACAACTAACAACTAACAACTAACAACTAACAACTAACAACTAACAACTAACAACTAACAACTAACAACTAACAACTAACAACTAACAACTAATTATCTAATTTTTTGAACTGGCAAACTCCCCGGTTGTACAGTTAAATTAACTATTTGCCCGTTGCGATTAATCTCCATTTGCAACAGACCGCCAACCTTAGCATTTTGTACGTATTCCTGAACAGCTTCCGACTGAATAATCGGCTGATTGTTAAGCTTTTGAATCACATCTCCAGCCCGCAAACCGGCCGCCGCAGCGGGTGAATTAGGAACTACGCTGACAATAGCGACACCGCGATCGACTGCAACTCGCAAATTGCTATTAGGATTGCTGTTAATTTGCTGCTTAACATCAGGAGTCAGCGTCGCCATTTCAATGCCCAAATAAGCGTGTTCGACTTTCCCGGTGGAAATCAGTTCCTGCGCTACCTGTTGCGCCGCCTGAATTGGAATCGCAAAGCCCAACCCTTGAGCCCCTTGAATAATCGCCGTATTCATCCCAATAACTTCGCCCGAAGCATTCAGCAGCGGGCCGCCGGAATTCCCCGGATTGATTGCAGCGTCTGTTTGAATAAAACCGATGCGCTTGTCGGGCACGCCCACGTCAGAGCTCGATCGCCCCGTAGCGCTAATAATCCCCGCAGTTACCGAATTGTCCAAACCTAAAGGATTGCCGATGGCGATCGCCCATTCCCCAGACAACAGCCGATCGGAATTGCCGATCGCCGCCACAGGCAGAGCATTCGCCTCAATCTTCACCACAGCCACATCCGTCACCTTATCCGCCCCCAACACCCGCCCCTGATAGCTGCGGCCGTCCCTGAGAGTTACATTTACCGTATCTGCACCCTCTACAACGTGAGCGTTAGTGAGAATCACGCCGTCAGCCCCGATGACAAAACCCGAACCCGTACCCCGTTCGATCCCGCCCCGGCTGCCCGAATTCGGTTCGGCGCGAAAAAAATCTTCCGGTGACAGCCTTCTATTTCCCGGTTTCACCAGGCGCGAAGCGTCGATCCGCACCACTGCCGGGCCAACTTTTGCCACCGCGGCCACAATGAAATTCACATTGGCTGCATCCCCCGACAAGGGAACGGGCGGCAATACTTTGCTACCTTGAACCTCAGTCTTGGGAGGCAGTTGCAATTTCGGTTGCAGCGCCTCTTGTCCCGAATCGCCAGAATTTCCTCGTAATTGAGGAACCGTCAGCCGATCGCCCAACATGGCGGCTCCGGCTCCCGTTACCAGCAGCAATATGTAAATTGCCGGTTGCTTCCAAAACTTGCCTGTAGAACTCTTCATAGCCATGTTTTTAGGCTTTCCTGCCAATTTTAAATATTTGCCTAGCAGCTCTTTGATACCTGCTGTATCGCAGCCGGGCCGCCAAATTTTTGGGCGATGGCGTCCCGCCCTCGCCCGTGCTACGGCAGACTCCCTTAAACTTTAGCATCTGAGGACTAAACTCTCTAGAGTAGACTAAATCTCTTGAATGCCGATCGGCAGAGGTGAGCGATGGACATTCCCCTCGAAAATCTGTGGAATCAGATACTTGAACGTCTCCAGGTACAACTGAGCAGACCTAGCTTTGAAACGTGGATCAAAACTGCCAGAGCCGAACAGCTCGAAAATAACTGTTTGATCGTCAGCGCCCCCAACCCCTTTGCTCGCAATTGGTTGCAAAAATACTACGTCAAAACAATTGCCAGTGCAGTTGAAGAAATTCTCGGCTATCCCGTAGAAATTTACTTGACAATTGCCAGAGGAAATGAAACAGACGACAGCAGCCAGGGAGCCACGATTTGGCCGTCCCCCATCGCCGATGCCCCCGAAAGCAACTCGCTTCACCCTCCCAAACCCGCCAATTTAAACCCCAAATACGTATTTTCCCGCTTTGTCGTCGGTTCCAACAACCGCATGGCTCATGCTGCTTCCC
>NZ_JBARVX010000479.1:0-3358 GCF_049646505.1 Microcoleus sp. | reverse complement strand
TCTTTCAGCAATGATTTTTTCCGATTTTTGCAGGATTTCCATATTTTTATGCCTGGGTTGATTTTGGATAATTAGTCTGTTGCGCCGTGATATCTGAGTATTTTGGCTGCTGCTTCTCTGCTGGGGTTCGAGTCGGTTTCTGCTATCTTTAGCGGCGTGTCGCCATAAGAGTTTGTAGCGTCAATTTTGGCACCTTTAGCAATCAGCAATTTTAAGATTTCTAGAGTGCCATAATGTGCGGCTTGGTGGAGTGGAGTTGTGCCAGATACATCTAGATTATTAACATCTGTACCGTTGTTAATTAGCAGTGCAGCAATATCATTGTGTCCGAGCGCGATCGCTCTATACAATGGAGTTTGACCCTTCACATTTCTAGCGTTAACCCTTGCACCTTTAGCAATTAGCAGTTCAACGATATCTAGAGATCCTCGAGTAGTGGCAAGATGCAGGGGAGTTTGAAGCAAGTTATTTTTGGCATTAACGAATGCACCTTCGGCAATGAGTTGTTTGGCTGCATCCTTAAGTTTGAAATCGACAGCGATATGCAGTAAGGTTCTGCCATATTTGTATTCACTATTAACATCTGGGTCTTTACTAATCATCAACGCTACTGTATCCTCAAGTTGCAGGTCTACGGCGATATCCAGTGGAGTTGTTCTGTAATTATCCTGGATATTAATTTCGGCACCATTCTCTAGCAGTCGTTCGATATTCTGCATATTATCTAACCTAGGAAACCGCTTATTTAACACAGCAATATGTAGAGGAGTCTGTCCATTATTATTTTTAACATTGACTTTCGCACCATTTTTAATTAAAGAATAGACGATTTCTGGGCGATTACGTGGAATATCTGAGGGATTATAGGGATTATGTTGAACAGCTAGGTGTAACGGAGTATCTCCACTTTTATTGTGAATATTGAGTTTCGCACCATTAGCAATTAAAAAAGAGACGATTTCTGGGCGATCTTCTTGAACAGCTAGGTGTAACGGAGTATCTTCAGATTCGTCCTTAGCGTTGATCTCCAGCATTAGCAAAGCAGCAATTTCTTTTGTGGTTGCATAGTGCAGTGGAGTTCTTTTTTTATTATCCCTGATAACAACATTTGCGCCGTTGTTAATTAGCTGTTGTACCAACTCCTTAAAGCCTATTTTGGCTGCATTATGTAATAAAGTTGTACGCTTGCCATTTCGGGCATTTTCTTCTTTGATGTTAATTTTTGTGCCCGCAGCGAGTAGTATCTTTGCGATCGCCTTTGATTTCGTTATATGTAGAGGAGTCGAGCCATTTTTGTTTTTGAGATTAACGTTTGCGCCTTTAGCAATCAGCAACTTTGCCATTTCAGGCGATGGCGCAAAGAACAGAGGAGTTGTACCCCTACGATCGAAATCTAAAGACATTACCGATTTAAGACTCCAGAAAGGAGTCCACATATCAGAAGAAAGTTCACTCTGGGCGTTAATATTTGCACCTTTAGCAATTAGCGTCTGTGCCACTTCTATGCGATCGTATCCAGCAGCAAAGTGTAACGGGGTAAAGCCAAGTCCATCCTTAGCTTTGATATCTGCACCCTTGGCAATTAACAATTCTGCCATCTCTTTTGAGCCAGCCAAGTGTAGTAAATTCTGGTTATTTACCCTGGTATTAGCACCAATACCGAGATCCAGATAATGCCTAATAGTTTTAGTATCTCCCTGTTCAACAGCCTTGACAACTGCATCGGGGGTAAATCCAATCCGGCTGAGGATGGGATATTTAAAGTGATTTAAAACAGCAACAGTAGCAACAGTAGCCACAGCAGCAATTCCTATTTTAAGGCGTTTTTTCAATTGCGTCGATCGATTGGATTTAACGCTAACTTTTAGAGGATTGCGAAGCGATTCAAGCGCTTCTTTTGCCGATTGAAAGCGATTTTCTAAATCTGACGCGAGCGTTTTTCCCAACCAATCGGCAAATGCTGAAGAAATCTGAATTTGAGAGCGAAAATCTTTCTCTAGTATATTTGTTGGTAATTCGGCGGGGGAACGGTGGGTTAGTAAATACAACAATGTCGCTCCTAAACCATATAAATCTGTTGCAGGTACGGCTTGTCCAAGAAATTGTTCTGGAGCCATATAACCATAGGTTCCAACTACGGTACTTCCTCGCATTAAAGTATTGTAATAAGTGTTTTGCACTGCTCCAAAATCTACTAAGCAGACTGCCCAGTCTTTTTCTTTGTGGGAATCGATGGGCGATTTGAATACAATGTTCTCTGGTTTAATATCCCGGTGGATAACAGGTGGTGTCTGTGAATGGAGATAAACTAAAATCTCCAAAATTTGTGTTGCAATGCGTTGAATTTCAGGTTCACTAGCGTGCCAGCCATTTTCGACTAAACTGGCTAGAGATTGCCCTTGGGCCAGTTCTTGTACTATATAAAAACAACGGTTATCGGGAGTATCGACATAAAAATAATCCAAATAACGCGGAATTCCCGGATGATTCAATTTTGATAAAACATTGGCTTCTCGTTCAAAGAGTTCCAGGACTTTCCAGTCATTCATCTTCTGTAAAGACAAAGCTTTGAGTGCGACTCGCTGGTGTGTTTGGAGGTCAACGGCTTCATAAGTTGTGCTACTACCGCCTTCTCCGAGTAGCTTTTTAATTTGATAGTGTTTGACTAAGTTATGGGAAATTTCTGGAATAATATCCATAGCATTATCCGGGGTTGATGAGTACCAAGAAACATTTTCTATTTGGGTTTTTGTAACCAAAATTTTGAAAAATTTATGCAAGGTAAGTTGAGTGTTTGAGTATATTTCAAACAAGTCAATAGAAAAGTCAATGACTGACTCTGTATATTTGCTTAAATTTCAATGACCGTATTTCTATGGATAGCTTACCCAGAATTTTGGAGTGTCCTATCACCTTTGGCGAAAATTTGCGTACGGGATATTGATCGTAATCGAGCCGATAATCATAGCCGACGCGATCGTAAATGCCTGCAAGCAATTCCGGCAAATTAACAATAGGTTCTACATCTGCTTCGCGCAAAGGAAGTTGTCGGTCTTTTTGAGATGCTAGCCAACGTTCGTAGGCTTCTCTATCGCCACTTTTTCTCTCAGCGCCCTCTGCGTCCTCTGCGGTTAATCAAAAAATTTGGTGATTTAGAATACAATTCCCGACTCAACAGTCGATCGCACTCCTCAATTTTCCTCCGGATCTAAAATTCCCCTAAAGTTCTACCCCCTTTGGCAAAACCCTTCCTAAGATAGAAGTTAGGGGCGATCGGTCTAACAGCCGATTAGCGGGGCAAACGGCAAGCACCTGAAAATCCCCAACTAACCAGCCGCAAGACAGGGAGAACATCCAA
>NZ_JBARVX010000478.1:0-1677 GCF_049646505.1 Microcoleus sp. | reverse complement strand
TTGACATACTCCCCAGCCTGAAGGCGTGGGGATTCTTGACACATCATTTCAACTTGCTATCCTTTGTAGTCTTACGGTCGATCCGTGTCCGTTTAGAGTCGTGGCAATGCCCTGTCCCGACTTTCTGTATATTCTTGGCTGCGTTCTCATCTCTGTCTTGATGCGTTCCGCAGTTTAAGCAGATTAATTCTCGAATTGAGAGGTCTAGTTTCCCCCACTTATATCCACAATCAGAACAGACTTGACTGGTAGGTTCCCAGCGACTAATTACCCTAAAATCGCGTCCCAGCTTCTCAGATTTGCCCTCACACAAAGCTCGGAATTCGTACCATCCTTGCAGGCTAATAGCCCTAGCGAGTTTGCGGTTATTGACCATTCCCGACACATTCAAATCTTCCAAGACAATGGTTTGGTTTTCACTCACAACCTTGGTAGATAGTTTGTGCAAAAAGTCTTTCCGGGTGTCGGCAATCTGATTGTGCAGTTTGGCTGTTTGAATGCGGGTTTTTTTTCTGCGTTTTGAGTCTTTGGGCTGGCGGGCTAACTTTTTTTGAAGTTGGCGGATTTTTCGCTCAAGAGCTTTGTAACTAGGACTTGCCACTTGTTCGCCATCGCTCATTACAGCAAAAGTTTTAATCCCTAAATCAATGCCGACACTTTGGCTCTTGGCATTAACTTGAATGGGTTCAATTTCTGTGACAAAGCTTAGGAAATAGCGGTTAGCGCAATCCTTGATGACAGTCACAGAACTTGGGTCTGATGGCAACTCCCTAGACCAGATTGGGCTGACATTCCCTATCTTAGCTAAATATACAGCTTTACCCTTAAGGGAAAAACCCGATTTAACAAAAGTCGCAGATTGATTGTTAGTTTTTTTCTTGAATCTGGGCTGACCTACTCTTTTTCCTTTTCTCTTACCATTTAAGGACTCGAAATAGCTTTTATAGGCAATCTCTAATTGTTTAAGAGATTGTTGCAGTGGAACAGAGGAAACATCATTTAGCCATTGTCTCTTTTCTGTCTTTTTCGACAAAGTTAAAGATTTGGCTAAAACGTTGTATCCAGGATACTTGCCAGCCTTGCTTTGAGCTAGGGCATCGTTCCAGACTACCCGGACGCAACCAAACAATTGGGCTAAACTTAGCTTTTGTTGGTATGTAGGGTAAAATCTGTAGTTGTACCGGGCTTTCATTGGCTGTGCTAGTATTGGTCTACAATTTATTCTATATTGGTCTACAGGCAATGTCAACCCAATTTCGCAAGGAAAGGCATTCTATTACAAACTTGTTGATTCACTTGGTCTGCGTAACCAAGTATCGCAGCCCCGTGTTTACAGCCAAAAGCCTTGTTTTGGTTGAAGAATCCTTCCGGGAAGTATCGCAAAAAATGGATTTTCAAATTCTTGAATTTAACGGTGAGACCGACCACATCCACGTATTAATTGAGTATCCGCCTAAACTTTCTATATCCGGCATTGTTAACGCGCTAAAAGGAGTTTCAAGCAGACGTTACGGTCAAGCGGGTCACCCTAAGCCATACAACAAAGATGCTTTGTGGAGTCCGAGTTACTTTGCCTCGTCAGTTGGCGGTGCCCCTATTGAAATATTGAAGCAATACATCAAAGAGCAAGAAAAGCCGTCCTAGAAGGACGGGGTTTTAAACCCAGTTTTCTGATAA
>NZ_JBARVX010000477.1:0-1975 GCF_049646505.1 Microcoleus sp. | reverse complement strand
GTATTTGGTTGAAGAGCAAATAAAACCGCTGATGGCTGTCCGTGCTGTTTGTAAAAAATGCCGAGATTATAATTTAACAGAAGACCAGGTTTTTGAGTTCATATCTCAGAAGCACCTCACTTTTGAGAATCCTTTACTGCGGGAAATTTTGAGCGATCCCTCCGGTGAAATGCCTGTCGTTGACGATGAAGATGAAAGCCTACTTTTAGAAGACATTTTCAACCCTCCCAGTAGTGATGATACAGATGATGGGGATCTAAGTGACCTATTTAGTTAACCATGAGCAAATCAATTTTGCTTCAAACAGCTTTGGCTTTACCAAATCCAGATATTGAAGCTTTAATCCAAGGACGAATGATTGCAGCTATGCCTCGGATGTTTCTGAATCCGGGGCGGACATTTGCTTTGTATCCAGCCGATAATTCTAATATGCCCTTGATGAAACCTAAGCAAATGAGCTTGTTTCCAGAGTCAGGTCAATTAGAACTCCCCCTAGTAGTTTTAGATAAAGTTTCGATCAAAGCTTGGGCTAGGTGCGAATTGTGCCAAATGATAAATGATCCTGAATCATTAGAGGCTTTGTCGCGGTTAACAATTTGGAAAACAGAGGCATTACAGCAAATTCTCCAGCAGCGTCCTTTTATTTTTGTAGCTTACCTGCGGGTTTATTTGCTACCTCAGCCACTTGAAATGTCAGTGCATCCCAGCGGCAATTTTGTATCTTTGCCAAAATCCCTAACTGTTACTGATTCAACGCCAGTGTTGAGCGAGTCTATCTTTGCCAAACGCCGTCAACAACTGGAAAAACTAGAGCCTCCCGAACATCCAGAATTGGAAGAGTTGCAAAGTGCATTAGTGCATTTATCCACCACCAACCCAAAAGCCAAACAACTAGACGCAGAAATCAAAATGTTTCTAGGTTGGAGTAGCGATAAGCCTGTAAAACCAATCAAACCGGATTTAGCTTGGATAAAGACTATAGCAGCTTTGGGAAATCGCACCAAAGAACTAGATACAAACAAAAGCAACTATCAAGCAGGAACAGACTTTGAAATAGTAGTGCGCGATAGCCTTGAGTTTTTGGGTTTTACCATAGATTATGCTCACAAAGGTGGTGCTGGTGGCTTAGATTTATTATGCTCCAAACCTTACCCCTTAGTTGGCGAGTGCAAATCCGGTAAAAAAATCCCTAACGATACAGCAGTTCAATTACTGAATTTAGGAACGCTACGGCTCAAAGATCAAGAAATACTCGCAAAAGCAACTAAGTTGATTATTGGCCCTGGCGTTCCAACTCCTCAACTTATGGATGCAGCCAAAGTACACAATATGGCAATTATGAACCCTGAGACGCTTGAAAAACTGGTTAAACTTCAAAGCAACTATCCTAACTCGGTGGACTTATTCAAACTGAAAGAATACTTGAAACCGGGACAATCTGATGATGAAGTTGCTAAATATATTGAGCAAGTTGAACAAGAAATCAAAGTGCGATCGCACATTCTTGCTATTCTGAAAAAGTATCACGAAAATTCTGGTTCTGAACGAGCAAGTGTCGATGCTCTTAGCGGTGCGTACTCAATGTCTAATCCACCCAAGAAGTTATCCCGCGAAGAGTTGCACGAAATTTTAATAGAACTTTCTTCACCGCTGACAGGTTACTTAGGACGAATTAAAGGCGAAGATTTAGGGCGCGATCGCTTTTATTTCCTGCGCGATTTGCAATTAGATGATTGAGACTAAAAAAGAGCCATTCCCTACCCTACGGGAACCCCTACGGGGAACAGGAACTCCTTCGGAGAACGGGATAGCTTTGCACTCGCGCACTTCATCCAATATCCTACACATTATCAGGATCTACGCCCAACTCCCGCAACCTAGCCGCCAACCTTTCCGCTTTCTGCAATTGAGCTTGTTCTGCCTTAATTAACCCTTCCACCAATGGCGGATCTAAAATTTCATTGACTGATAATCT
>NZ_JBARVX010000476.1:0-9782 GCF_049646505.1 Microcoleus sp. | reverse complement strand
GAATGGGAGAGGGGGAGAGGGGGAGAGGGGGAGAGGGGGAGAATGGGAGAGGGGGAGAATTGCCCAATGACCAATTCCCAATGACTAATGACTAATGACTACTAAGAGGGCGGGCACGGGGGCACCGCCCCTACTGACTACTGACAACTGACAACTGACAACTGACAACTGACAACTGACAACTGACAACTGACTACTGACTACTAACTAATGACTACTAAATCCCAAAAAGAACTTGAATTCGCTTCCTAATTTTAATAAAAGGAGTTTGTTCCAAAGAGTCGCCATATAACAATCCCAAATCTCTCAAAGCTTGCTGGCGTTCCGACAATTTTTGAGCAATCTGATCCGCTAAATTTGGCTGTTCAACTAAAAGTTTTTGCAAGTCGTGGCGTTCCACCACAAACAAAATTGAATCTTCGCCAGTTTTAACAGTCGCCGTTCTTGGAGTTCCCAACAGCAAAGATATTTCCCCAAAAAACTCGCCCTCGTGAAGCGTCGCAATATACTGATCGGTTTTCTGAGAAAGAACTTCTACAGATCCGGAAAGAATAATATAAAAAGAATCGCCAGGGGCATTTTCTTTACAGACAATCTGTCCCGCTGGAAACAGTTGTCGGTAGCCGTATTCAATTAACTGTCGCAGTTCTAAATCCGTACACTGTTCAAAATAAGTGACTCGCCGCAACAAATCTCGCAGCGTCCAATTATTGGGTGCTTTAGCTGGGATTTTCTGTTCGGAAATCGTGGAGTTAGATTTGAGTTCGGTTGAATATTTACTGGTCTGGGGAAAAATCGATCCGTTGGAATTATCGTCTTTGTTCTGGTGAAAAACTTTAGTTAACTCTTGCGGATTTCGCAGCCACAAATCGTGCTGGGGAAAGGGGATTTCGATATGTCGGTGGCGCAATTCGTAATCTATCGAAAAATTAATTGCACTTTTAATAGCATCGCTTTCCTGTGGCTGGTCAATCCAAACTAAAAGTTCAAAATTTAAAGCATTGTCTCCAAAACCTCTAAACCATACTTTAGGAGAAGGATGGGACAAAACATTCGATGCCATCCGCGCCGCAACTAATAGCGCTTCGGTAACTAATACTGGATCGGAGCCGTAAGCAACGCCAACGGGAATGCGAAGGCGGCATCTGGGGTCTCTGTAACTCCAGTTAATAATGTTAGTTTCGACAAACTTGATGTTTGGTATAATTACAAATAGTCCGTCGATTGTCTTGATAATTGTGGAGCGGATGGAAATATTTTCTACTGTTCCTAATAAATGGTCGATCTCAATAAAGTCTCCGACTCTAATTTGCTGCTCGAATAACAGGGTGAGACCGCTGATAAAGTTGCTGGCAAGATTTTGCAACCCGAAGCCGAAACCAATGCCGACTACGCCAGCTAAGACGGTGAGAGAAGTGAGGTTGATGCCGGCACCTTGCAGGACGAAAATACAGCCGAGAGTTGCTAAAATATAGCTAATGATGGTGGCAATTGCTTCTCGGCTGCCGCGGTCCAATCCCATCCTAACTAGCAGGCTGCGCTTGATTCCTTCGCTGAAAATCCGAGCTACAATGAAGGCAAATATAGCTAAGATTATTAGTTTGACGATCGCACTAACGGACAGATGAGTGTCGCCGATATAAAATAGCGGGGTACCCATCGCAGCGGATAAATGTTGAAAAAAGCGATCGGCTCGTACAGTAATCCAATTCATTAATATTTCATAATTCGTGATTGATTTGGGTCGCAACTCAACAGCAAACTGCTAACTATTGCAGAGCTTAGGCGAAAAACTCGAACTGTGGAGTGTCCAGTGTTGCAAAAAGTACGCGCGGCGCAGCTATCCTTGTTGATGAACCGCACTTTCTCAGAAACTGGTAACATCCGCTAGCAACGGATGAGCAGAAACAGTTTTGTAGCGGTATTTTCTGCCGGATATTTGTGTTGTGGGGCAAAATCTGCCCTGCGGCTCTCGCGGCGACTGGTTGGCAATATCTCGAAAATTGGTATAAATTCAAGTAAAGCACCCTCAAGTAATCGAAAAATTCCAGCAAAAATTAGTTTATCCTTAAGAAGTCAGTTCTTTACAGAACTTAACAAGCTTATCCTAATTGACTTTTATGCAGTGCATCATCAATCGTCGGGCACAGTTTTCGGCGAGTCACCGTTACTGGCTACCGGAGTTGAGCGAAGCCGAGAACTTTGAGCGGTTTGGCCCAACAGCCCGCGCACCGGGACACGGACACAATTACGTTCTTTACGTTTCCATGATAGGAAAACTCGACGAGTACGGCATGGTGCTCAACCTGTCTGATGTCAAACACGTCATCAAGCGGGAAGTTACCAAGGATCTCGATTTTTCCTACCTTAACGAAGCGTGGCCGGAATTTGAGCAGACTCTGCCAACTACCGAAAACATAGCACGGCAAATTTGGTTGCGGCTAGCTCCTCATTTGCCTGTGAGCAAAATTCAACTGTTTGAACACCCGGAACTTTGGGCTGAATATTTAGGAAACGGAATGGAAGCTTATCTAACTCTGTCAACTCATTTTAGCGCGGCCCATCGGTTGGCTCGTCCCGATTTGAGCTTTGAAGAAAACTCGGAAATTTATGGCAAATGTGCTCGTCCTAACGGTCACGGTCACAACTATCATTTAGAAGTGACTGTGAAAGGGGAAATTGATCCGCGCACTGGCATGATTGCTGATTTGGGAGCTTTGCAAAAAGCTATTGACGATTATGTTGTGGAACCGTTCGATCATACTTTTTTAAATAAGGATATTGCTTATTTTGAGAAGGTTGTGCCGACGGCGGAAAATATTGCGGTTCGGATCGGGCAATTGTTGCGATCGCCCGTGAGGGAATTGGGCGCAGAGTTGCACAAGATCAAGCTGATTGAAAGTCCGAATAATAGCTGCGAAATTTACGGTGCAGATTTAGAGGAAGTGGCGGTGGAACATCAGCAGCCGTCAGCCGTTTTAGCTGGGGTTTAGAGTTAAAAATCGGTTTTTTTGGGGCGGCTTCACCCGGATTTGCAGCTAATTGTGCAGATTGGTGAAGCCGCCCCAACGATTAAATTGGACGATCGCATTTTTGGCAATTAATACCAATTTCATAAAGTTATGCTACTACCGAAAGTTTGACTCCCCCCCTTAATAAGGGGGGGTTGGGGGGGGTAGATATGTAAGGAAGCAGAGCCTCTGGATCTGCATTACCAGGCAGAGCCTGGTAACGAGCAATCGCTTGAGTTATTAAATTTTCATTCCTTACCGACAATTCGGGCGATCGAAATTGCTTGGGGCGGGACAAGTTTATGGATATTTTGGTTGGGAAGTTAAGATTTTGGGAAGGGGCGCATCAAAGGCTGATGATGATTCCGAGGGCGATTTCAGCCGGATCGGGTACTAGAATAAATTCTTTCACCGAAGTTATAGAGCTACCATTATTGGCACTTTTCCTGACAAGTCAGACACAGCCCGTATTTTGGAGATAGTAGCATCATCGCCAGCATTCCTCATCTCAGTTATTGTAAATGCTGAGAGTATGAGGTCGATCGCTGACAAACAAGCACTAATTTCTCCTAGGTGAGTTGACGTTTATGCGAGTCTCAAATGTAGCTCTCTTGACTCTGGCCGCCCTCGCATCCCAGAATGTAACTGCTAATACTAGCGCCGCTCCTGCTGCACCTCCCCCCTCTGGAGGGACACCGCAGGCCAGCAAATTTGTTGATGCCATAAATAATATCGCCTCCCGTCCGGCGGAGTCAATGAGCGCGCCGGAGACGATCGCCCACGAACAATTTTCCCCGCGAATTGCGGTAAAATCCCCAGCAGGTTTGCTAGTAGCCGCCGCCGGGCCGGAGTTATCTCCAGCAGTAAAAACCAAGGCGAATACTGCTGCTGAATCCGGCGATGAATTAACACAATCTTTACAAGAAACCTGGCTGGCTAAATTAATTGAAACCGGAGTTGAAAGCAGTCCCCAAGTTCGCGACGCTTTCGCTTTTCTCTCGCTCCGTACTGACAGTAATGTTGAATCTGGATATGGTTTTAATAATACCATAGCTCTGCTGAATATTTTGCTGATTCTTGGTACTATCTTTCCACCGGTGACACTTGCCTTTTTTTGGATGTTCCGGCGGCTGGTAGTCAAACAGTTGGTTGCTGATGCCAATCAAAGATTGCAGGGCATTGGTATATTAGAATCAGAGCTAATCAATTCTAGTCAACTGACTCAAAAGTTGAGAGATGAATTAGAATCGCAACTGAGTGCAGCCAAACAATCCATTGATTTTTTAAGTAGAGAAACTGAACTTTCCAAATCTTCCGTCGAGCAAATTGAGACTCTCAAATCTCAATTTCTCATGCACCTGCAAGTTTTGTTAACAGAAGTTTACGAGAAAAAATCTGAAATTGTTCAAGAAATATCCCAACTTCCTGCTGTTGTTGCCAAAGAAGCTGTCAAACTCGCACCTCAACCGCAGTTAAACAATTCGCAAAATTCGGAAACAGCACCTGCTAGCAACGCAAATATGATTGCTGATGATTACATCAAGCAAGGTGAAGGGCTTTATTTTCAAGGCAATTATGATGAGGCAGCAGTCTGCTTTGAAAAAGCTATTTTAATGAATAATAATGTGGATGAGGCTTGGTATTGGCGCGGAAATGTGTTAATAAAATTGCAGCGCTATGAAGAAGCGATCGCCTGCTACGACCAAGCAATATCGATGAAACCGGATAATTACGAAGCGTGGTATAATAAAGCGAACTTGCTGGCAAAATTGCAGAAGTACCAAGAGGCGATCGCCTGTTACGAGCGAGCAAGTGCCAGCGAGTCCCACAAATACGCCTGCTGGCACAGCATAGCAGCTTTGTTGGGCAAATTGCAGCATTACGAAGAAGCGATCGCCAGTTACGATCGCGCCCTCGCCATCAAAACAACCGACAGCGAAATCTGGCACAATCGAGGCGCAATGCTGGGTAAAATACAGCAAAACGCTGCAGCAGTCGAATCTTACGATCGCGCTCTTGCCCTCAATCCCAACAGATACGAAACTTGGTACAATCGAGGCAATGTGCTGTGGAGATTGCTCCGCTACATCGATGCTGTTGATTCTTACGATCGGGCTTTGGCCATCCGAGCTGACAAATACGAAGTTTGGTACAATAAAGGCGCAGTGCTCGGAAAAATGCAGCGCTATCAAGAGGCGATCGCATCCTACGACAAAGCAATTGCGATTAAACCCCAGGATTTTGAAGCGTGGCACAACCGAGGTACAGTTTTCGAGAAACTCTCGCAATACGAAGCAGCAATTGCATCTTACGAATCAGCAATTAAGCTGAATTCCGAGTGTTACGAAGCTTGGTTTGGCAAAGCCGAAGCCTTAACAAAATTGCAGCGCCCAGAAGAAGCAGTCGCAGCTTACCAAAAGGCGATCGCGATTAAGCCAGAATCCTACGATGCTTGGCACCAAATGGGTACAGCTTTATCAGAATTAAAGCGCTACGAGGAAGCAATGGCAGCTTACGATCGCGCGATCGCCATCAAGCCCGAAAATGCCGAAGCTTGGCGCGATCGAGGCGCAATTGCCTCATAATTCAAGCAGGATTGAGAAGGATTTGTTACGAGCGAAAAAACAATCAAAACTAGCCACAATCCGATAAATTATTCGGATATTTCTACCAATACTCAAAACTATTGATACACCTAAATTCTACGGAACAACTACTCGTTACCAGGCAGAGCCTGGTAACGCAGATAGGCGAGGCTCTGCCTCCCTTTTCGCAGGCTAGGCTCTTCAAGAGTGACATCGATTCCTAGGCTATTAACCAGTTATTGAAAATGATGCGAGGATTGCTATAAGCGATCGCACTCGATCTTATACCAATTTCAAAAAATAATACAACAGTATTCTTGTCCCCCCCCTTGCTAAGGGGGGGCTAGGGGGGGTCAAAGACTATTGCATGATTTTAGATAAATGGTCTTACATAATTTCCCCGGCTCTTCCAAATGAACCAGTTATTTCTATTAATTTAGGATTGCTATAAATTTTAAAAAATCGTCCTGAAATCGGTTGAATCAATAGAAACATATAGGTTAGCTCTTGGCACTTATCGCAATCCACAACAGCCAGAATTTGTGCAGCAAACAAGTATTAGTTTTGATGCAAATATTTTGCAAACTTCGGGAACATTCATCGAACATTCTCCTTCTTCATTATTAACAGGACATCGAAGCGGAATACAGTTGCCAGAAATCGCAGCAGCCTAAAATGTACGGAGAAATTACCGTATAGGGACAAACAGCAGACTAAATTTTGACATAAATGTCCGGTTTTTTCCTGCAAATCAGTTAATTTAACAACCGCAATCTGACCCTGAAGAATCTCTACAGGTGCTTCTACCAAAAGCAAAAAAAAATTAACCTGTGGAGTTAAAAAAAATGGCAAATATAACAGGAACTCTCGGCCCAGACGTGATACCGGGTCTTTTACCAGACGGTCGCGTAATTAGCCTGGGAAACTTACTGAGCGACGATACCATCAGCGGCCTTGACGGCAATGATGCAATCAATGCACTAGACGGAAACGATCTACTTTTCGGCGGCCCCGGCAACGATTTTGTTAACGGCAATGAAGGTAACGACAGCGTTTTTGGCGGCAAAGACGACGACCAAGTTTACGGTGGTAAAGGCAACGACTTAGTTAGAGGCGACATCGGCAATGACAGCGTTTTTGGCAACGACGGAAACGACAGTATGTTCGGCGGCAAAGACAATGACACGATGTTCGGTGGCAAAGGCAACGACTTGATCCTAGGCGACCTCGGCGACGATGTACTCTACGGCGACCTCGGTTCTGATACGATGAGCGGCGGTGGTGGAAATGACATTTTTGCGATCGGGCGAGTCGGCGACGGCAGGCCCACAGCCACCACCGGCGGCCCCGGAGTAGCCGATGCCGACGTGATTACCGACTTCCGAGTCGCCGGTAACGATGTCATCCAACTGTTCGGCGGCCTGCAATTTAGCGATTTGCAATTCATCGACGGCACCGGCTTCAACGGCATCAGCATCGGCAATACCCTCGTTCGCGATACCGGCAGCGGCGAGTATTTAGTCAACATCCAAGGTTTGACAGCAGCCCAACTGAGCGCGAACCCAGCTTGGTTCCAATCGGCTGGATTCCCGACACCGACACCGACACCGACACCGACGCCTGCGCCGACACCGACGCCTGCACCGACTCCTGCAAGTGTCTTCAGCTTTAGCGCAAATAATTACTCTACTCCCGAAGGCAGTCCCGCTACAGTCACAGTGATTCGCACGGGCAATACATCAGCTCCTGAAAGCATTAATTTCGGTACAGTTGACGGTTCAGCTTCTTCTCCTGCGGACTATAGCCCTACCACTGGTACGCTGAATTTTGCGGGTGGACAAACCAGCGCGACTTTCACTATCCCCACTGTGGCTGATGCCATTAGCGAAGGCGCAGAGACGGTGAATGTATTTCTGAACAACGGTAATGTAGGCAGTCTCAATCCAGCCACGGTGACGATTTTTGATGGTGGAATCGGCCCGGCTCCGACTCCGACTCCGATTACAACTCCAACGCCTGCGAGTATTTTCCAGTTTGACCAGCAGAGTTACAGCGTCAACGAAGGCGGCCAGGCGACGGTTACAGTTACTCGCACCGGTGGTACTGGTGTGGCAACAATTAACTACGCTACGGTTGACGGTTCGGCTACTTCTAGCGGGACAGCACCTGACTACACCGTGGCGGCAGGTTCGCTGAATTTTGCAGCGGGGCAAAATAGCGCTAGTTTCACGGTTTCGGCTCTGAGCGACATGATTCTGGAATCGCCGGAAACGGTGAATTTGGTGCTCAGCGGCGGTAATGTGGGCAGCAATCCATCAATCTTGACGATTCTGGATGTGCCCCCTGTCCCGACTCCGACTCCGACTCCGACTCCGACTCCGGCACCGACTCCAACTCCAGCAACTACTGGGCCTAGTATTTTTTCGTTCAGTGCGGCTACTTACAGCGGCAACGAGGGGAGCACTGCTCCGATTACGATCAATCGCACCGGCGACTTGACACAAGGAGCAACGATTTCGTTCAGCACTGGCGACGGCACTGCTCTGTCTACGGGTACTGCAATTGATTACACGGCTGTAGTTCAAGCGGTGAATTTTGCACCCGGACAAGCTAGCGCGCAAGTTCCGGTTCAAACTTTATTTGATAACCTCACGGAGTCTACTGAGACGGTGAATTTGTTCTTGAGCGGCGGTAGTTTGGCGAGTCCTTCTGCGGCAGTTTTGTCGATCGTTGATACTACTGCTGTTCCTCCTACTTTCTTCTCTTACGGTTCGTCTCCGGGTTCTGTTTCTGACGGCGCTGCTGGCACTTTTACGATTAACCGCAGCGGCAATACTGGGGTTTCGGCTTCGATCGACTTTTTGATTGTTGCCCCCGGCGGCGGCCAACCTGTGAATAATGTAGACTTCAACATTGTCGGGCCCTATTCTCCGAATCCTTCTGGCGGTACGGTGAACTTTAATCCCGGTCAAACGAGCGTCAATCTGACGATTAATAACGCTCCTGGTTTGACTGCTGGGGTAGTGAATTTAGGTTTTGGCCCAGGATCGATCGGCGCTCCAGCTTCCACTGCAATTACTCTGCTGATTTAGGACTGTTAGTAGGGCGAGCAATTTTTGCTCTACTAATATGTTTCTTGGGTACAGTCAAACCCTTTTTGTTTAAAGTTTGTCTTCTAAATTTTTCCTCTTTTTTCCGCTCCGTTTGGGGCGGTTTTTTTTTGTGGTAAGCTTAGAGCAACTGTTGAAAAAGGAGAATAGTTATGTCTGTTCAGACTCAAAGACGGCTATTTACAGTGCAAGAATATCACTTGATGAGTGAGGCTGGTGTTTTTGGTGAAAATGAACGAGTCGAACTTATAGAAGGAGAAATTATCCAAATGGCAGCAATTGGTAGGCGCCACGCCGCCCGTGTCGATCGCCTTGCAGAGTTTTTTGGCGATCGGGTGCGAAAACGTGCTATTATCCGGGTGCAAAATCCGATTAGCCTTGGCGATCGCTCTGAGCCTCAACCTGATATTGCTTTAGTACAACGTCGCGCTGATTTCTATGAAGAATCGCTGCCAAATAGCGAGGATATTTTGCTGTTGGTAGAGGTAGCAGATAGCACGGTTAATTATGACCGGGATGTGAAAGTACCGAATTATGCGCGATCGGGCATTCGGGAAGTATGGCTGTGGGATTTAGAGGCTAATTGTTTAGAAGTTTACCGCAACCCGACGGCAAATGGCTACATTTCAATGCAAAAATTTGAGCGGGGAGAACAAGTTTCGCCGCTGGCGTTTCCTGAGTTTGTAGTGAGTATTGATTTAATCTTGGGTTAAAATAGTAAGCTTAAACTAACTGCTAAAAAAGGAGAATAGTTATGTCTGTTAAAATGCAAAGACGGCTATTTACAGTCCAAGAATATCACCTGATGAGTGAGGCTGGTGTTTTTAGCGATCGCGAACGAGTGGAACTTATAGAAGGAGAAATTATCCAAATGGCAGCAATTGGTAGGCGCCACGCCGCCCGTGTCGATCGCCTTGCACGAATGTTCAGCCACATTCCAGAGTCCCTAGTTATTTTTAGAGTGCAAAATCCTATTTGCCTTAATGATAACTCAGAACCGCAACCTGATATTGCTTTAGTGAAACCCCGCGCCGACTTTTATGAAGAATCGCTGCCAAATAGCGAGGATATTTTAC
>NZ_JBARVX010000475.1:0-1637 GCF_049646505.1 Microcoleus sp. | reverse complement strand
AGAAGGATTCATCCGCTTCGATGCTAACAGCGTAGCGATATAGTGAACAATTAAGCCACCGTAACCAAAAATTACCACAGTTTCAATTGCGAGGGTGAGAAAATGCTGAATAGGTTGATACATGATTCTAATTTGCAAGTGGAACATCTCTCAAACGCGATCGCGTTTAATATCCAAACCTTTTAATAAAAACAGTTATTTGATTTATTGCAAAACGGTTTTACGATCTATTATTAAGTGGATTGCATTCTCGCATAAAACTAATTAACCAGGGCTTAGGCTTTGTAATGGTGTGGCAAGAGTTTGAGATTCTTCGCATTACTTGCGGAACCTTCGCTACGCTCGTGGTAAACTGCTTGAAGGACTCAGAATGACATAATTAGGCTATTACTGCGTAAGTTCTATTAACGGTAGTCCTGCATAGCAAGGAAAATGTGTTATAATTTTATTTTTTATAACCTACCTTAAATTTTAGCTTATGAACTGTCCCAAGTGTAACTCTGAATACATCTTGAAAAATGGTCGCACTCACTCCGGCAAGCAAAATTTTAAATGTCGAGATTGTGGAAGACAATTCGTCATGACTCCCAGACATCAACCGATTTCATCAGCAACAAAAAAGTTGATAGATAGACTTTTATTAGAAAAGATATCTCTGGCTGGGATTGTGAGGGCGACTGGGGTTTCGGAACGGTGGTTGCAATACTATGTTAATAAAAAATTAGGAGCTGTAAAAAGAGAAGTAGAAGTGAAGTCAAAAAAGAAAGGGAAGCTAACAATTCAATGTGATGAAATGTGGTCATTTGTAGGTAATAAAGATAACAAGCAGTGGATTTGGCTGGCAATTGATGTATCAACTAAAGAAATTGTAGGAGTGTATATTGGCAAAAGAGATCAAGCTGGCGCTCAAGGATTATGGGATTCTTTACCACCAGTTTATCGTCAATGTGCCGTAAGTTATACAGACTTTTGGAGCGCCTGTGGAACAGTTTTTCCTCAAAAAAGACACAAGGCAGTAGGAAAGGAAACGGGTCTGACCAACTATATAGAAAGATTTAATAATACGATGAGACAAAGAATATCTAGATTGGTGAGAAAAACTCTTTCATTCTCCAAAAAACTCTCCAATCATATTGGGGCTATTTGGTATTTTATTCATGAGTATAACGCCAGTTTATCTATCAATTAAAACCCTGGATTTTCCTTGCTATGCAGGACTACCCTATTAACTAAAGCCTTCTGAGAATGCTATCCACCAAACAGCAGACAAGAGTGGACAACCACTTCCAACGCTGGAGAGATAGCCAGCCTCAGTTACAAACTACGTTTCGAGGGTCATGACACCTACAGGTGCTTTCCAGCTTGTAGCCCTGTCGTCAATAGTTAAACATCCCTATTTGGTTAAGGAAGTGCGATTGGCATAACAAGCCCTCAAAACATTGGCGAGGAAAACATTACCCTGCAAGGGAGGACATCCATGTCTAATTTTGTCTTTGTTGTCGATACCAATGGACAACCGCTTAACCCAGTACCACCGGGACAAGCAAGGCGATTGTTAAAACTCCAAAAAGCTGCTATTTATCGACGTTACCCCTTGACGATCGTACTCAAATACACAGTATCCGCTCCCCAAATAC
>NZ_JBARVX010000474.1:0-5691 GCF_049646505.1 Microcoleus sp. | reverse complement strand
ACATTCCGATTGGCTTGACCCGGCACTCTCGTTTTTCTGCTCTTTTTCCCTCTGCCTCATCATAGTTTTTTTCCATGATTATGGGATGTTTGGTTTCACCCTTTTTTAATTCGCCAACAGTCTCTTGAAACCGCGCCTACACAAACGATGTCCGCCTCCGCGGACGAAGAGGAGATGAGAAATCGCCGATTGTAATTTTCAACCCGCGCACCATCCGGGTTTTGTGTGTGTAGACGCGGTTTCAACCGCCGGGTGATTGAGTCTTGGAACCTGGTTTCACGGGATCGCAAACGTATTCCCATTCAGGAATTATTGATTTTTGACGGTGGTGAACAGCTTGATTTCTGATATATTTGGCTACAGGGTCGATCGCATCACGGCTAACCGTAAACGCCCCATAGCTACCTTGCCATTTAAAAAAAACACCCGGTTTAAGTTGGTGAGTTACTAAATGAGAAGAACTACCCTTAACTTCTTTAATAATTTCAGCTACTGTCAAGGTTGACGGAAAACCTATCAGCAAGTGAAGGTGGTCTTCTATACCACCAAGGGCAATTACAGTACATTTTAAATTATTACATTTTCCAATAATCGTCGCATAAATTGCTTCCTGAATATCGGGAGTAATCAAAGGCAATCTATCCCAGGTTGCCCAAACATAGTGTACATACAACTGCGTGAAATTGTCTCTCATTTTTTGTACAACAGATGAAACTTCTCTTCAACCCGCGGAGGCGGGTTTTGTCTGTGTAGACGCGGTTTCAACCGCCGGGTGATTGAAAAACCGCCGGGTGATTGGAAAATCGCCGGGTCAAATCTTGAATCCGCTGGGATCTTACATGGGGCGATTATACCCCGGCGGTTGAAACCGCGTCTTGTCAAACGATGTCCGCGCAACGCGAGACTGGGATCTTACATGGGGCGATTGTACCCCGGCGGTTGAAACCGCGTCTTGTCAAACGATGTCCGCCTCCGCGGACTAAGAGGGTATTCGGAGATTAGGAATGCGGCGATTAAGGCCCCGGCGATTAGGCCCCGGCGGTTGAAACCGCGTCTTGTCAAACAATGTCCGCCTCCGCGGACTAAGATTGAATTAACATCATGTTTTTTTGTATTTCCCGGATTCGATTATGCAGGAACCACCGCAAATTAAAAATCCCAGCATTACTCTCTATCCTTTCCACCTGCGGGATGATGGTGACGAAGGCTACGGCGAAGTAGCAAAAAATGCTCAATCTCTGTGGGAAAATCTAGCAGATAATGTCGGCACACAATTTAACAGCAACGAACTAAAATCTCTCAGAGACAATCTGATTTTTTACAAAGACAAACAGTATTATCCCCAAGGCGAAAAAGAAAAACCCAATAATAGCAAATCACTGATTTACGATGGTAAAATTCTGAAGTTTCAGCCAACAATTCAGCCAGATAATTCCCATATCTATGGTTCAATCAATGCCGTCAAAATTCACGATGTTTACACCGCAGATTTGACATTTTACTATCAAAATGCTACCATCAAAGTAGCGGAACTAAATCAATTAAATCCCCAAGGTTGTTTGTTGCCAAACGCAATTAAGCCGTCCTTGGGACAAACTTTATTGTTGTACGCCACACCAGCAGTTTATGATAGTTACCGCAAGCTGGCTGACGAATGCGTTAAAGATTTTGTCCGCAATCAACAGGAAGCATCACCAGAGTTTCGCGCGGAAGGGAGATTATTTGGTAGTCCGATTTTTGAGTATGACAGCCGCGAAGATGACGCGCCTAAACGGTGTCACATTCTAGTATGGTTGCAAGATAATCCCCAAACTTTGCAATCCGCAACCTCAACGTTTAATTTTTATTTGATGAATCTGCTGTGTTCTCGTGCTAAAATTGTATTTGTGTATCGCGAAGCTCGGAAAAAGTATTGCAAAGCACAGCAAATTGTCGGCGAGTTGGAGAAGAAGCTTCCTGAATTCGGCGAAATTGAAAGGGAACGAGATAGACAAGTTAAGTTGCAGAAGTTGAAGGATTTACTGGCTGAAGTTCGGACTAAAATGTTGGATTTTGCTCAGCAAATCCGGTATTTGCAGGAAGATAGAAATACTATTGATACTAATGCTGACAATTATGCTGAGGCTTTGACAAGAATTAGAAGTTTGTGTATCGAAGGTGATAATCTGGATTTTTGGCAGAGGTTTCTGGATTTGGCTGAGGGTAAGTATCAGCGGCAAATTGAAATTGATTTGAACTATTTGATTGCTAGTCAAGATTTGTTCCAGCAGTCGATATCTACTGTGCGGGGGATGGTGGAAATTGAACAGGTGGAATTCGATCGCGAAAAGGAAGACAACGAGAAAAAGCGCGATCGCCAACTTGAGAATATCATATTTTTTGTCGGAACTGCGATCGGGGGCGGACAAATCTTTTCCGCAGCCTATCCTCTCATCAAGGATACACCGATTAAATGGTGGCCTGATTCTTCTCTCCCGCTACATCCCTTTGCTGCGACAATTCTCTGGAGTCTCGTATTTGGCTTAGGATTTGGGTTTTTTACACTGGGTATCGTTGCCCCGTTGATTAGGAAAATATTTCGATAGTAGCGCTATAATAATGGATAACGAACGACGAACGACGAATAACTATGGTACTGTTAACTGCAAAAATCTCTGCTAGCGAGTTGGCAAATTTGGCTGTAGAGTTAATTCGGAAAAGTGGGTGCGAATACGGTGACGTGCGCTTTTGCAGTTACCGCAGGCAAGGTTTGTATGCGCGCGATCGATCTTTAAGCAATATCTCCGATAATGTAAGTTCCGGTTTTGGCGTGCGAGTGCTGCTAGACGGCGCTTGGGGCTTTGCCGCCAGTCACAGCAAAACACCCGCAGAGGTTGCAAGAATCGTCGCTTTGGCTGTGGAAATCGCAAAAGGCAGCCGCTTGACTCAAAAGGAACCGGTGCGTTTAGTACCTGTCGAAAAATATGTCGATACTTACATTAGTCCGATCGCAATTGACCCATTTTCTGTCCCCGTTGCTGACAAAGCCGAACTTTTATTAACCATCAACGAACGCCTGCTAGCGCACGAATCACAAGGCATCAAAAAAGCTTATTCTTTTTTGACATTCAACCGCGAAGACAAGGTTTTTGCATCCACAGAAGGCTCGCTAATCGAACAAACAATCTACCGCAGCTATCCCGGTTTTGGCTGTACGGCAATTGCGGGCGGCGATGCCCAAAGTCGCAGTTACGAACGCCCGCCGCTAAACATCGGTTACGAACATATTAATCCAGACGATTTGTTGGGTCAAGTCGAACGAGTAGCTGCCGAAGCCATTGAAAAAGTCGCTGCGCCGAAAGTCCCGGCTGGTATTTGCAAATCTTTGATTCTCAAGCCAACAAATTTGTTTTTGACAATCCACGAATCTGTCGGACATCCAACTGAATTAGACCGGGTTTACGGCTATGAATCTAATTTTGCTGGCACGAGTTTTGCTACTACCGATAAGTTAAATAAGCTGCAATACGCTGCACCTTGGGTAAACTTCAAGTGCGATCGCACTCAACCCCACGGTCGCGGTACAATGGGTTACGACGATGAGGGCGTAAAATCGCAGGATTGGTACGTTGTCAAGGATGGAATTTTAGTTGATTATCTCACTGACAGAGAAACAGCTTATCGCCTCGGACGCGCCACCAGCAACGGTTCTGCCTGCGCTGACAGTTGGTCTAGCGTACCGATGGTGAGAATTCCTAATTTGGGACTGGAACCGGGCCCGGATGGCGGCAGTCATACTGCTACTTTGGATGAGATGATTGCTGATACGGAAGATGGGATTTTAATTGACGGTATAGGCAGTTTTTCGATTGACCAACAGCGGCGCAATTTTCAATTCGGCGGCGATGCTTTCTGGAAGGTGGAAAAAGGTAAAGTTGTCGGTATGTTGAAGGATGTAACTTATCATTCGATGAGCACTGATTTCTGGAATCAAGTAGATGCAATCGGGCCTGCTTCCGAACGGGTTCAATGCGGCACTAATAGGTGCGGCAAAGGTGAACCGATACAGGTTGCTCAAATGACTCATGCTTGTGTACCGGTGCGGGTAAGGGATATTCAAATTGGGGGAAATTCTTAATTCGGAATGATTGAACCGCAGAGGACGCAGAGAACACAGAGAGAGTTCTGAGATAATAAAGCTAACAAATTCTTCCTAGTATTCTAGCTTATGACTGTAACAACATCGCCCGCAATTTTAAGTGAAGACAGAGCCTTATCTTTATTAGAAAAGGTAGTCAAACAATCGGAAGCAGAAGCAGTATTTGTCAGTCTTTATACTGGCGAAGAATCTCTTTCCCGATTTTCGGAAAATCAAATCAGCCAAAATATCAGCAAAACTGTATTTAGCCTCAACATTACTAGCTATTTTGGCAATAAAAGCGCTTCTGCTGCTGTTACAGAATTTGATGAAGATGCGATCGCCCAAACCGTCAAGCGATCGCAAGAATTAGCTAAAATTGCCCCCGCAGACCCCGAATGGATGCCGCTGTTGCCCCCTCAAACCTACGATTTGCCCCCGGCGGCGTTTGATGAAGCAACGGCTGCTGTATCGCCTCTAGAGCGGGCAAAAATGGTACAGCAAGCCTGCGCGATCGCATCTGGCGAAGGTGCGGAAGCTTCGGGTACATTGAGCGCTGAGGCTTCGCTGTACGCGATCGCCTCGTCAACCGGACTCCGCGCCTGCAACCAATCTACAGAGGCGAATTTCGGCTTTACAGCCCGCATTGGAGACGGTTCTAGCTGGACTGAAAGCACGGCTTGGGGCATCCACGAACTACAAGTCGCCGAATTAGCCACACAAGTTGTCTCGCGCGCGAAATCCTCCCGCAACCCCCGCGAAATCACTCCCGGTGTTTATCCTGTAATCTTTGAGGGCGCTGCGTTTGCAGATTTGCTACCGTGGATAATTTGGGCTATGGATGCGCGGGCGGCGGATGAGGGGCGATCGTTTATGTCGATCGCCGATGAGTCGGGAAAACCCGCTGGAAACCGCGCGGGAGAACAACTTTTCAGCCCCTTAGTGCAGGTACAGCGCGATCCGAGTCATCCTTTGTTGCGATCGAATAATTTTTTCGGCGACGGATTGAACAATAGCTATTTAGAAATCATCAAAAATGGCGTACCTCAAAGCTTATCTTATTCCCGCTATTGGGCCGCCCAAAAAGGCAAAGAAGCAAAAGGTGCTTATTACCCGATCGTGATGACAGGTTCCGACCAAAGTTTAGCAGATTTAATCGCTCAAACCGAGCGCGGAATTTTCGTGAGTCGAGCTTGGTATGTAAATTACGTGAATCCGAAAACATCGGAAGTAACCGGAATGACTCGCGACGGTACTTTCTGGATTGAAAACGGTAAGATTGCTTACCCGATTAAAAATTTCCGTTTCAATCAAGTTTTACCTGATATGTTGCGCGATGTGGATGCAGTTAGCGAAGTGAAACGTTACGGCGGCATTGTCGTACCGGGAGTGCGCGTGAAAGCTTTTAATTTCACGAGTGTTACTGACAGTTTGTGATTGGTGGTTATTCAATGAGTCCACCAGTTAGCGGATGTTTGTAGTGAGGATTTTAATCCTTTCCATAAGAAGGACTAAAGTCCTCACTACGAACCTACAGTGATTTATCAAAAAAAATGCCTCAAATAGATATACGT
>NZ_JBARVX010000473.1:0-2421 GCF_049646505.1 Microcoleus sp. | reverse complement strand
AACAAAGTCGGGATAGGGCATTGCCACGACTATAAACGGGCGCAGAGACAGAGTAAGACTATTTCGGTAGCATCCGGAGCGTGAAGCGTCAAGAATCACCGCACTTTTAGGGCGGTGAGTATGTCAAAGCAAACAGCAGGTAGCCTGTTTAGCAGCCTTACCAATTGAAGTGGTGGAATATCAACGAGTCAAATGTCAATCTAATGAATGTGGAGCAATGGTGATGGGTTCACCAGCATCCGGGATAGTTCCTTGACTTGACTTAAGCATCGACCTACAAGCATTATTGGTATGGCTAGGTAATTATGGGCACATATCCTACTCCAAACAACAAGAGTTCTGCCGCGAACTAGGTGGAATCGACGCAGGGATAGGTACTTTACAAGGTTGAGTTCCGATGATTTTAGCGTATATAACGGTGCGATCGTCGTGGGAGCGCAACAAAAATGTCTGGCCCATCTACGGCGACAATTTAAGAAAGTTCTGCTTCTTAATTACGGTAACAATACAGTCGTCGCCTCTGCGTTCTTAGAATTAATTGATGAGGCATTTCGACAACATCGACTCCGGGCGCGAACAACCCCTAGAGCTTGATTATCACACTTGGGCGAGGGACTTTAAGCTCAGATTGGCAGAATTGTTAAATACTTGGCAAGGTCAGGTTGGTCATGCTGCTGGACTGTTACTGCCTTCGTTGCGTGAGAAAGCACATCAATGGTGGTACTTTTTAGACCACCCATCCATTCCCCCTGACAATAATTTAGCGGAACGTTCTCTGCGATTAGCCGTGACTAAACGTAAGGTATCTGGGGGTTCTCGGTCAATGTCTCGGTTTGAACAAACTGCTGATTTGCAATCTGTGATTCAGACTTGTCGGTTTCAGGGTAAAAGCGCAATGGCTTTTTTCCGTGATGCTATATCTGCCCAATATGAGTAACTTTTTCAGGCCTTCTCTTATTCCCCAATCAAAGACCTGAATCCTTACACTTAAATCTAGGGTGTACCGTGTTTCCTCCAAACTTCACCTCTGATATTAAATATTATTAATATCCAGAAATTATCGCTTAAGATGTAATTATATAGTTAAAACCAGGAGTGACAAGATGTTTTATAAAGAGCGAGTTCAAGTAATTAAAAGATTAGGTCTAGTTATGGCTGGCATTAGTGCGATTCCCTTCGGGATAGCTTCGCTTCACGGCATTTTGACTCTTCCAGCAGAAGCAACAGCACTAAATCAACCCGTATCTTCGAGTTTACCGCATTCTCGATCGTTCCAAATTGCTCAAGTTGAGGGATGTCCCAGGGCCGAAATGGTGCAATCTTTCGCAACAGCCAACTTTTCTATATACATTTGCAAAACTCAGGAAGGCGCTATTTTTTACCGCGGCCTCAGCAAAATAAATGGTAGCCAAATCAATGTGATGCAAGTAACAACAGGTGACGACGGAACTTATGAAGCGACTAACGGCAATATTATCTATTCGATTAACCCCGATCGCCTGCAAGTGCGGCAGAATGGTAAGCTAATCTTGACTGAAGCTGTCATCAAGTAACGCGAACTGTTATTCAACGATCGGATAAATTTAGGGTGTATTTGATTCACTTAAAAAAATCAAGAGAAGCAAAAACCTATTGATTCCTTAACAATCAAAGAGAATCAGTGGTAACAGTTATACAATTGACTAATTTTTGTTCAAATATCTCTCAATTAGGACGATCGCCACTATATCATCTACAGGCCGCGGCGGAGTCCGCATTCCCTGCGGAATCAAGCGAGAAAGTCCCGTCGGAGGGTACATTTCCCAGTAACGATCCTTCGCTTCTAAGCTGCTGAATCTCTCGTCAACCCGAACAATTTCAATCTCCGGCGACAAACTCTGCGTCAGTTTTTGTTTCCAACTCTTAGAAGTCGTTTGATCTCCGAGTACCAATAACTCAACGAGAAACTGTTCGCACAGAGATTGAATCGTAGAGATGGCTGATTCTGACGGTACTACTTGATGGTAGCAGAGGTTTCTGTCTCTACCCATGACGGCGATGCCGCACTTGTCTTTACCCGGATCGAAACCTAAAATCATATTTATTAGTTCTGTATTAATAAGTTGGTAGTTGCGCTGTTGTAGTCGAGGAAACCCAATCGCCAACCTATATCTAATCTGACACTTGCATTCTTGAATGTCTCAAAATCTTTTTGGGCGATCGCACTTATTTTACTTGACTTTTTTGCAGGATTGACATATTATATCATCATGGGAATCCGTGCGGCCATATAATGCCTAAAATCAGAAACCAAGTTTTTGTCACAAGATTTGCTTCCCAGTTTTGATTTATCGAAAAAACCAGGTTTCTTTCATATCAAATCCGGTAGCATCGGAATGATTCAGATATATATTCTCGGACTCTGTGTACTCTGTGTACTCT
>NZ_JBARVX010000472.1:0-4970 GCF_049646505.1 Microcoleus sp. | reverse complement strand
GAGCCTAGGAATCGATGTCACTTTTGAAGAGCCTCCTGCGAAAATGGAGGCAGAGCCTCGCCTATCTGCGTTACCAGGCAGAGCCTGGTAACGAGTAGAACGAGTAAATCACTTAGGATTGCTATATTTCTGTCATTGCGATCCAAAGGGAAGCAATCGCAAACCTCGGCGATTGCTCCGTTTCTCTCTTCGGACATACAATAACTCTGCTGCAAGACATAATATTAATTATATCCACATTAAAATCAGGAAAAAATTGTGAGCGAACAACAAACAGGAACTCTCAGAAACACCATGTCAGGTAGCTTGCTGCTGGCAAAACAATTAGGTTTTGAACCAAAAACTGTGATAGATGTCGGTGCGGCATTGGGAACTTTTAACCTTTACGAAACTTTCCCGAATTCGCGACATTTACTAATTGAGCCGATCGCCGAAAATGAACCTTATCTCGCCAAAATATGCCGCAAGCTCCCAAGTGCAGAATATATTATCGCTGCCGCCACCAAAGAATCGGGAGTTTTCACCCTCAATGTCAGTCCCGATATGCTGCATTCTTGGATTTCGGAAAATCGCGTTACCGACAGCAGCAATCCTTATTTAAGAAACATACCTGCAATCACGCTGGACGGAATATGCAGGGAAAGAAATTTGCCAGGCCCGTATTTAATTAAAGTCGATGTAGACGGACAGGAATTAGATGTTTTAGCGGGAGCAGCGGAGATTTTGCAGCAGACTGAATATATCATTGTTGAAGTTACTTTATTTGGTCAAATGTATGATGTCATGAGTTTTATGAAGTCCCAAGGATTCGCAGCTTACGATATTGTTGATTTGGGATATCGTCCGATTGATTCAGCTTTGTGGCAAGTTGATATGGCTTTTGTCAAAGAATCTGGGCGCTTTAGAAGAGATAGTCATTACGCGACAGGAGAGCAGGATATCGAACAAGTTAACTCGTATCTCAAAGCTTATCGGGAAAGTTTCATCAAGCATATTGAAACTAATTACAGCGATGCTGTAGAGCCGGAACCGCAGGTGAGTCAAGCTGTTTTGAGCGATGAATATGTAATCATTTAACTCAAGTTTCTCGGAATGGGGAATTATATACCAATCCTCGCATCATTTTCAATAACTGGTTGAGAGGCTAAGAGCCTAGGAATCGATGTCACTATTGAAGAGTCTCGCCTGCGAAAATGGAGGCTCTTCCTCGCCCCAGAAGCGTTACCAGGCAGAGCCTGGTAACGAGTAGATAGCCAACAGTCAACAGTCAGTAGGGGCGGTGCCAAGAGTGCCCGCCCTCTTAACAGCCAACAGCCAACAGCCAACAGTCAACAGCTTACAAACTTAAAAAAGGTATATTGACTACTTCTCCGACAATTTCTCCTAGCTGCACTTTTAGCCCCGGGCCGCCTGCTTTTGTGCGGATGTAAGCAAGACCAAAAAAACCGGATTCGGTTTGCACAAAACTGGTGAGTTTGCCGACTTTTTCTTCTGCGATTGTGATGATTGTTCCGGGTGCAACTGCGCCGCTCAATTCCACGCCCCAAAGTTCCTGTTTTACTCCTTTGTAGGTGTTCAATCTGGCAATTGTTTCTTGACCGATGTAGCAGCCTTTGTCGTAGGAAATGGTGTTTGACAAACGGGCTTCTAGGGGGTTGTAATCGTCGGTGAGTTCAAAATCGGGGGCGGGGCGGCCTTGTTCGATTCGCAGTTGTTCCCACACGCGATCGCCCATCGGTACGGCCCCAGCTTTGACTAATGCTTTCCACAAGTGGGCTGCATCGCTGGCTGGCGCAATTAATGTGTATCCGGGAGTGGCTAAACCGCTACCAACAGCAACTCGAACGCCTCCTCTTTCTCCCTCTTGGTCAGGGGGAGAAAGAGGGGAGTTTTCGATCGTTTTGTGAGTAGCGTAGGGTTGATTTTCTAGTTCGCTAACTCCGAGTTTTGCTAATAGTTGAGTGCTTTCTGGGCCGAGGAGACTGAAAGCGATTGTTGTATCGGTTAAATCTGTTAATTCTACGCTATCCATTGGAAAAATGTAGCGATCGAGCAATTCCAGCAATTGTCGGCGGCGGTTGGGCGAAACTAACAGCAGTACGGCATCTTCTGTAGCATAGGCGGTGGCGAGGTCGATCGTCCGGGCGGTGGATGTGAGGAAAACGGTGTCGCAACCTTGACCGGGTTTGAGTATGTTAAAGTTATTGGTGCTTTGATTGTGCAAGAACCGCAGGCGATCGCTATCGGAGATTTGAATGCGTCCCCAGTGAGTGCGATCGTACAAAGCCGCACCTTGTGTAGTTGCTGCGATGGCTGCTGCGTCGTTACCAAAACTGACGGGAACTGTTTCTGCGGTTGTTAATTCTGCAAATGTAGCGCCGGCTGCTGCTTGAATGTCGTGCAATTCTTGAATCATAAGATTTTGTTGGCTGTTGGCTGTTGGCTGTTAAGAAGGCGGGCACTCTTGGCACCGCCCCTACTGGCTGTTGACTGTTGACTGTTAAGAGGGCGGGCACTCTTGGCACCGCCCCTACTGACTAATGACTACTGACTAATGACTAATGACTAATAACCAATGACTAATAACCAATAACTAATTGCCTAAATTAGCAAAGATTTCTTGTATTAATTGGCTGGCTTTGGCATCAAGACGATTCCAATCTACATCGCCAGTGTCATCTTCAATCAAGCTAGTATCAATTACAACTTCCTGGCTTTGCATTGGAGTGTGGGCTGGCGGGTAGTTGACAAAGCAGATTCGATAGCAAAGTTCCCAAATATCGACGGATTTTTGCTCGCCTTGATGCTCTAAAATTAGTTGATAGCCGGGAATTGGAACCTCTACGTTGTGATAAGTTCCCGTCCAGGGGGAATCCTCTAATTGTTTGCGGATGTTGTCGAGGACTCGGATCATGGCGGGCTGCATGAGAAGTTCAGCTTGCTTCCAGGCGATCGGGCTAGTTATTTTAGGCTTCATATACATGATTCTAAAAAAATTTATAAATTAATTTTCCTGCATTGCGTACTAAATTCTAGGACATCCGCCACAAAATGTTAAATTCACTTTAATACAAAAGACAGGGCTGTTGAAACTGCGCCTATCACAACAAAACCCACCTGCTGTGGGTTGAATGCGATCGCCCTTAAAATTACGTTACTCTCTTTGCACCGCGACTCAATGTTCGGCGAGCCGTCGATTCGCGAACGAAAGTTTCTGTAAACCCGGTTTCAACCGCCGTTTTATCTTCTTTTCAATTGGGTATGGGCGATGTAGGATTTGAACCTACGGCATCCTGCGTGTAAAGCAGGCGCTCTACCACTGAGCTAATCGCCCAATTGCGCTTACAGGGATTTATCATATCACAGTATCCCAGAAAGATCAAATAAAAAAATCATAAATTTTCAATGCCCTCTGGCCGCACGCACGATCGAATAACCCTATGGAGTTTGCCCTTGGTGGCAGCCCTCACCTTTGGCCGGACTCAGAGCAGCAACCTGACTTTGCTCGTTTCCGGCAGCTTCTTGTTCGGCGGGCTAATGTTTGGCCCGGACTTGGATATCTACTCCTGCCAGTATCAGCGCTGGGGATGGTTCAAACCGATTTGGCTCCCGTACCAAAAAAGCTTGCGCCACCGCTCTTTTTTGTCCCACGGGCCTCTAATCGGCACTGCTTTGCGAATCTTGTATCTCGCGATTTGGATCGCGGTTTTCGGAGTGTTGGGGTTGGTAATTGCTGAAAAAATTGGCAACTTAGCCGGGAATTGGCAGGATGCGGTTTTGGGTTGGGGTCGATCGATCTCGGAACACTACATCGAAATTTTAGCAGTTTACATCGGTCTCGAATTGGGCGCGATGAGCCACTATTTGAGCGATTGGGGCGGCTCAGCTTACAAAAGATTCAAAAAGAAAGGATTGAGCGGGCTGCGCTCTCCCAAGACAATTAAGAGGCGAAAAATCAAAGCTCCCCGCCGCACATCTAGCAAATCTAACAGGTAAATTCTAATGTCTAATTCCCACAGCCGATCGCTCGCTGCACTCGAAAATCTGATAAAAGTTGTGGCGAAATTGCGATCGCCCGACGGCGGATGTCCTTGGGATTTAGCCCAAACTCCCCAAACCCTAATTCCTCACATCATCGAAGAAGCCTATGAAACCGCCGACGCGATTCGCAAAGGAGAGAAAGATGCGATCGTCGAAGAATTGGGCGATTTGCTGTTGCAGGTAATTCTGCAAGCTCAAATTGCCAGCGAATCCCATCAATTTACCTTCGCCGAAATAGCTGGGGGCATTACCGAAAAACTGATTCGGCGACATCCCCACGTTTTCGGGGATGTAGAAGTCAAAAGCGTGGATGAAGTTAACGAAAACTGGGAAAAAATCAAAGCAGCAGAAAAAGGTACAAATTCGGAAAAACCACCAACCTTAGCCTCAAAAATGAGCCGTTATGCCAGCACTTTGCCTCCCATCGCTGCCGCCGCAAAAATCTCTCAAAAAGCTGCGGAAGTGAGTTTTGATTGGGACAATGTAGAGGGTGTTTGGGATAAATTTCACGAGGAAATGGCAGAATTTGAACACGCTCTCAAACACGAGGATCGGGCGGCTCAGGAGTCGGAATTGGGAGATATTATGTTTGTGTTGATTCAATTGGCTCGCTGGTACAATTTAGATGCGTCGGCTGCTTTGCAGGGAACGAGCGATCGCTTCGTGCAGCGGTTTGCTAAAGTTGAGGCTGCGTGCGATCGGCCTTTATCGGATTATCCGCCCGAAGAGTTAGATGCTTTGTGGCAAAAAGCTAAAGCTTTACTGGCGAAGCAAAAGGGCGAGGGGTAATCAATCACCGCAGTTGACATACTCACCGCCCTAAAAGTGCGGTGATTCTTGACGCTTCACGCTCCGGATGCTACCGAAATAGTCTTACTCTGTCTCTGCGCCCGTTTATAGTCGTGGCAATGCCCTATCCCGACTTTGTT
>NZ_JBARVX010000471.1:0-12563 GCF_049646505.1 Microcoleus sp. | reverse complement strand
GGTTATATATTTAGCAAGCGGGGACAGCACTGGAAAAGCAAAACTAAGATGCTCCCGATCGGCATTTTGACTTGACCAAAACATTCAACATCCAGCACAGCCCTAACCCACCGCCAAAGCCCGCCACCGCCGACTGATGGCAACAGTACGGCAAATCCCGATCTAAACTGTTAACAGCAGCTAACTAAGAAAATGCCGACATGAGATACAAACTACTAGGTAACAGCGGACTCCGCGTTTCCGAAATCTGCCTCGGAACCATGACTTTTGGCGAAGAATGGGGTTGGGGCGGTTCCTGCGAAGAAAGCCGCAAAATGTTCGACGCATTTGCAGAAGCAGGCGGCAATTTCATTGATACCGCAAATTTCTACACCAACGGTACTAGCGAAAAATATATCGGCGATTTCATCGCAGCCGATCGCGAAAAATGGGTAGTCGCCACCAAATACAGCCTCAACACCAAGAATGGCGAAATCAACGGTTTCGGGAACCACCGCAAAAATATGGTGCAAGCAGTAGAAGCCAGCTTGAAGCGGCTGCAAGTTGAATACATAGATTTGCTGTGGCTGCACGCTTGGGATTTTACCACCCCAATCGAAGAAGTAATGCGCGCCTTTGACGATTTGGTGCGCGCCGGCAAAGTTCTTTATATCGGCATTTCCGATACACCCGCTTGGATTGTTTCTCAAGCAAATACGATCGCCCAAATGCGCGGCTGGACACCATTTATCGGCCTGCAAATCGAGTATTCTTTAAAAGAGCGAACACCCGAACGGGATTTGCTGCCAATGGCAAAAGCCTTCAACATTGGCGTGACAGCTTGGAGCCCCCTAGCCGGCGGCTTGCTGACCGGAAAATACAACACTTCAGAAACCGCCAGCGAAGCTAAACGGCTTAATTCACCAGAATCGGGAAAAATCAGCGAACGAGACCTCAATATTGCTCGCGAAGTTAGTAAAATAGCAGCCGAAATTGGCAAACCTGCATCTCAAGTAGCCCTGAATTGGCTGCGACAACAGTCAGTCAAAGTTATTCCGATTGTGGGTTCCCGCAAACTCTCGCAACTTCAGGAAAATCTCGCTTGTTTGGAGTTTCAATTAACTCCCGAACAAATGCAGCAATTAGACAAAGTAAGTGCAATTGAATTGGGTTTCCCCCACGATTTCTTAAAGAGTTCGACGGTGCAAGATTTTGCCTTTGGAGGGGGAATCGCCAAAATAGACTGAAGAAAGGATTCCGGACACTTGGCGCGCTTGCTGGGAGGAGAAAAAAATTTATTTATGGGGATTCTCGCCAGCAAAAGTGCCTTCCTCCTCCTGCCTCCTTAATTTAACTTCGTACCCCACCGTCAATCTCATCACCTTAATTTCTTGTCACAGACTTGCATAAAATCCTAGGTTTCTCGTCTCTGTTACCTGGTTTCTCCGGTATTGCCCAGAAGGGTGCAAGAGGTGGGTTTAACTTGAGATACTGCACCCTTCTCAATCACCTGTAGGGGTTTCCTTCACCCACAGCTTTAAAAGTTGCAGGCAGGTTAAATAAACCCGCCCCAATCCACTCTGTTTAATCCGAAAACCTCAACCATAAACTGTTATTTCTTAATCTATCGGAAGTTATAAATTTATGCTAAAGTTTATATATGTTAGGCTACAAATATTCCTTGCGAGCGATCGGACAAGTTGAAAAAAGCGAGATTTTTCAAATCACAGGGCAACAAAAATTCGATCGCACTTTTCTCTATTGTACCAAATAAAAGAGTAAAAATGCCTCGACTTTAATACCGATTTAAAAAAATATTTTAACGGCAGGCAAGCTTCAAACCCTTAATTCATCAGCCATTCCCAATTTTTCAACTCACTTGCAAACCGCAAATCTCAAAAGGTATAACCCCTTACCTGCTAGTTAAGTCATTGTACAAGGTCGATCGGCATTTTAACCGCTTTTCAACCCAGCATCCAAGCTAAGCGCGCCCTGACAGCTAAGTCATCCTTCAGATAGAAGTAATAGCAAAAAAAATGGGTTAAATTTAGCAACAATAGCAAGTCTCAACACATTAACTTATCTCCTACTTTTAATTTGGAAACAAGCAGATAAGGGTATTTTTCTGCTGTTCAACAGTTGCCTTTTTTGCTTTTAATCAATGCGGCATTTGCTCGTCAACAATACAAATATTCAAATTGATGCTTGCAACTTTCACCAAGACAATGCCCAGAAGGATCTCTTAATCACAAGTTTTAATTGACCAACTATCGAGGCTAATTATGTCCCCCCCACAAAACTCAGTCAAAAATAATTATAGCAATAAAGGTCGAGCATGGGAAATCCGATTTACTTCTATAGATCCCGCAAAATCGCCCTCTCAATTTGCTCACTCGGCGGCAATGCGCGCCAACTTATCAAAAGCTGCTGTTTTGGATGCACTAGATATAGTTTGCCTGTCTCATTGGCGGTGGAATTCCGTCTATCAGCGCCCGCAAAATCTCTTGAGTTGCTGTGCCAAAAATCGTCGCGTATTCTTTGTAGAAGAACCGATTTTGAGCGCGGTTAAAGATTGGTGGCTTGATGTCAGCATCCACGCCAGCGGAGTCTGGGTAATAGTACCGCACCTGAACGAAGAAATTAGCGAACAAACAGCACAAACTGCTCAGCAAGCCATGCTAGATGATTTGTTTCAATCAGCAGAAATTAGCCAGTACGTACTCTGGTATTACACGCCAATGGCTGTCTCTTTCACAAACCACTTAAAGCCGCTAGCTGTAGTCTACGACTGCATGAACGAACTGTCAGCATTTCACGACCTGCATCCCGATTTTCAAGCAAATGAAACCCAACTATTAAAGCGCGCCAGCGTCGTATTTACAGGCACGCAAAGCCTTTGCGAAGCCAAACAGCACCAGCACGCAAACGTTCATGTTTTCCCCAACAGCATCGAAAAAGAACACTTTGCTACAGCCAGGAATATTTCTGAAGAACCTGCGGATCAACAAGACATTCCTCACCCGCGTTTGGGATTTTTTGGCGCTATAGACGAAGGCACGGACATCGAACTGCTGGGCGGCATTGCTGAAGCGAAACCAAACTGGCATTTAGCAATCGTTGGCTCGTTGGTGAAAATCGATCGGGCAACTCTACCAACTAACCCAAACATACACTATCTCGGCGACAAATCTTATCAAGAACTGCCAGCCTATATTGCGGGGTGGGATTTAGGAATACTGCCGTTGGCGATTGACGAATCGACTAAATTTTTTAGTCAAACTAAAGCTCTAGAATGCCTCGCTGCGGGTAAACCGGTGATTTCTACTTCGATCCGATCCGCGGTGCAGCCCTACGGAGAAAAGGGTTTGGTTCGGATTGCCAGCAATGTTGCAGAATTTGTTGCTGCTGCGGAAGAAATTATGAGCGAAAGTTCAGACGATCGCACTAAGTGGCTGAGCGAAGTAGATGCTTTTTTGGCCGACAATTCTTGGGAGAATACTTGGGGCGAAATGCTGAAATTGATCGAAAGTGCGATCGCAGGAAAAAAGCAGAAAGCAGAAGAAAAGATGAAGTTTTTAAGTGAAGAATATTGAGATACAACACTCTATGTTACTAACTGAGAAATTACTTTTTTGCTAATTGCTAGATGTCTTTAAATGTTCGATGGTTTAATTCTCAAAGCAGGATTTGCAGGTAGCGTTACTGCCGAAAAACTAGCAACTCAGGCGGGAAAAACAGTCTCGATCGTTGATACGCGCAACCGCATCGGCGGCAAGGGCATTGTCTGCGAATATCCCCAAGCTGACGCACACCCTTACTACCCGGTTCCGCGTCTTAAAAATGCCAAATTTTACAATAAGTATCAGGCTTTGGCTGATGAGTCTCCTGGCGTTTGTTTTGTGGGAATGCTGGCAGCTTATATCGTTTCCGGTTGCATCGGAATAATAAAATCGAATCAACAGTTAACACTGAACCATTCTGTTTTTCCACCCGCCCGTCAACAGTCAACAGTCAACAGTCAACAATTCCGGTATGAGTGCAACCGGAATTGATATTACAGGTATTGCAACACGCTTCTAGTTGTCGATCGAGCTTTGACAGCTTATATTCCAATTACTACCAAGCGGGTGATTGAATTGCTGGAAAATCTTAACGGTTATGCCTATAATTTAATTTCGTGGAATAAACTTGCCCGCCCTGTTTGTGCTTCTCTAGAAGTCGCTGCTGTCAGCGGCAGCGGCAAATCTGCTAGCGAGTAGCTGCCAGTTGCGGGTAAAAATCTAAGGTGCGCCGCCTGCAGCGTACTGGGTTTGTATCAAAAGTTCTTTAACAGTTCAAACAAGAGTTGAGGTAAAAATGAGCGCGATAGTTAAAATTGTTTTGTCTCATGAGGTTTTGGAAAAACCTCAATTTGGTAAGTTACAGAAAGAAATAGAACGCTTAATTGAAAGCGGGGGCAAAATTATTATGCTGGATTTCTCAAATATCAATTTTTTGAAAAATTCTGAGTTAATGGCTGTAGTGGCGACCGTGAAATTAGTGAGAGACAGCGCCTGTATACTTTTGATATCTGCAATGAGCGAACAAGTGAGAATACTATTTGAATTAACGGGATTAGAACAAATATTTCAGTGCTTTCCGCCTGCGGAAGATGTTGCTATCAAAAGTGACATAACTGAGCCTTTAGCAGGTTTGCAAACCGTTGCCAGCTAGGGGAGAGATGCGAGTATGTATAGGGTGCAAACCGATCGACAATCCCTGCATTTTCTACTCCTACAATCTATTAAAAGCGATCGCCCGCCCCAACCTAAATGTACTTCCAAATATTGCAAAAACCCGACGGCCGCCCGCTGAAACTGTACAGCCGCTACCCAATTCCCGAAGGTATAGAAGCCGTAAGCCCCAGCCATAAACCCGTAGAGGCAAACCCGCATTTTCGCTGGCATCCTTTGCGGGGGGAATGGGTGGCCTACGCCAGCCACCGCCAGGGAAGAACTTTCATGCCGCCGCCGGAATACAACCCGCTGGCTGCTACAATTAATCCTAAATTTCCGACAGAATTGCCCTCTGGCAAATACGATATAGCAGTGTTTGACAACCGTTTTCCTTCGATGATTTTGCAGGCGAAAAATGCACCGGCAAGTATTGTGGAAACTTTGCCAGCTAACGGCGTTTGCGAAGTTGTTGTTTTCACTCAAGATCCGCTGGCTTCCCTCGGTTCTTTAGAGTTATCTCACTTGGAATTGCTGTTAGAAGTGTGGGCCGATCGCACTTTAGTTATCGGCAGCAATCCCGAAATTCAATACGTCTTGCCTTTTGAAAATCGCGGCATCGAGGTTGGAGTGACTTTGCACCATCCCCACGGTCAAATTTACGCTTATCCTTTTGTGCCTCCGGTGCCGGCGCGGATGTTAGAATGTCAGTCGGTTTACTATCAAAAAAACTGTTCGGGTTTGCTGCAAGATTTGATTCAAAAAGAGATTGCTGACAAACAGCGAATTATTTATTTAGACGCAGAGGCGATCGCCTTTGTGCCCGCTTGCGCCCGCTACCCTTACGAAGTGTGGATTGCGCCCATCGCCCCTGCTGCTACATTCATCGATCTTACCGAAAAACAGCGCCAATCTCTGGCTAAAGCTTTAAAAACAGTCACCCTCAAATACGACGGTTTGTGGCAGCGCCCGTTTCCTTATTTGATGGCTTGGTTTCAAGCGCCCGCCGACGGAAAGCCTCACCCAGAGGCGCATTTGCACGCTGAATTTTATCCGCCCTACCGTTCGGGCGATCGGCTAAAATATCTAGCAGGAACCGAACTGGCCGCCGGAATGTTTGCCAACGACGCACTTCCCGAAGAAAAAGCTAAAGAATTGCAAGCCGTAGCTGTCAATCTCTATTAATAACCTCGCTCAATTTGGTTCGTAGTGATGACTTTAGTTCTTCTTTATTAAACACTTTTTTAAGAAAAACTAAAGTCCCAGGGGGAACCTTGCTCGTTACCAGGCTCTGCCTAGTAATGCAGGTGCGGAGGAAGAGCCTCCTTTGAGGAAGGCAACTTACAGTAGAGAGAACTGTAGGAGGTATTTAAGTTATTAAGTTTTCGATCCTAAAATCCTTACTGCGAACCTTTTTTCAGAAAAAGTGAAGTCCTCACGACGAACCAATACGGTTCACTTAAGATTGTCATATATCTATGAAAAAACCGGGTTTATGAGGTATCATGAATATGGTTTTTATACTCTCAACACAGCTCTTTCGGGATTTTCGGGATTTGGAACTAAACGCTGATTTTTGCAATCTACCAGCAAGTCTAAAGTTTCTAACACAGTTTGACCTATCAGCACGATATCGCCTAAAACCATTGCGGCCTCGATCGTCTCCCGCCCTGCCATTTCAATAATCATAGGCCCAGTCAATCCCACTGTTTCTTGTCTGCCATCAGCATATTTTGCTATTTCCTGACTCCGAATTCTCAAACCAAGGTGTTCGCAAACTTCTACAGGAATTGCTGTGCGTACTGCACCAGTATCTATCAGTGCTTCTGCTTCGTACACTCGCAGAAGATTTGGATTGAGCAATCCTCTCTTGACTAACTCTTCATCAATGGCATTTGTTAGTTTGACTTTGACTCTAACTGCACCCATATTTTTGGTTGTTTGACTCCAATTGCGATCGATATTTATCATAGCGCCTCTCTTTTTCTACAGAAAGTCTACCTTCGATTATAGCTTGAAATTCGTGCAGCCACAGGTTAAAACCTGCGGCTGCAATTCAACGCAAATTATCGCGAACTAACTACTAATCTTCAGCATAGATATAGCGATACAATTCGCTCGGATCGGGTTCGGGACTCTTTTCGGCAAAATCTACCGCATCGTCAATTACTGCTTGAATCTTCTTCTCGATGTCTTTTAATTCTTCAGCAGTTGCCAAAGTTCGATCGATCAAATCAGCAGCCAACTTCTTAATCGGATCGCGGGGGAACCAATATTCCTTCTCTTCCTTAGAGCGCAACTCGTCGGGATCGGCCAAAGAATGACCGCGAAAGCGATAAGTCAAAGCCTCGATTACAGTCGGGCCTTCGCCAGCCCTGGCCCTTGCTATGGCTTCCTTGGCGACTTCCCGCACGGCCAAAACATTCATCCCGTCAACCTCAACTCCAGCCATGCCAAAAGCATGAGCTTTCTTGTAAATCAAGGGGTCAGAAGTGGCTCGCTCGTGGGCCATGCCGATCGCCCATTTGTTGTTTTCCACAACATAAAGAATCGGCAACTTCCACAAAGCAGCCATATTCAAACATTCAAAAAACTGCCCGTTATTTGCAGCACCGTCGCCAAAAAAACAAGCAGTCACGCCATCGGAACTTTCATCGCCCAAAGCTTCGCGCCGGTACTTCGATTGAAAAGCCGCCCCCGTAGCTACCGGAATCCCTTCAGCCACAAAAGCATAGCCTCCCAACAATCGGTGTTCGCCCGAAAACATATGCATCGAACCGCCGCGGCCCTTCGAGCAACCGGTTTCCTTCCCGAACAACTCCGCCATCACTTCCCGCGCCGGTACGCCCGCGCTCAAAGCGTGAACGTGATCGCGGTAGGTGCTGCTGACGTAATCCGTACTATCGCGGCGCATCGATCGAATCACGCCCGTAGACACCGCTTCCTGGCCGTTGTACAAGTGGACAAAACCAAACATTTTGCCCCGGTAGTACATCTCAGCGCACTTGTCTTCAAAAAAGCGCCCCAAAACCATATCCTCGTAGAGCATCAAGCCCTCATCCCGAGAAATAGTTACGCTCTGCGCGTCAAAAGCTGGTAGAGTCCGTTCCATAAAAAATTAATACCCGATCGGCTTCTTAGACAGGTCATATCTTGCCATACTCAACTCAATGTAAACCGAGAGTGGACACAACCGCAGCAGAAAATGGGCGAACATTTTCAAGCGCAGCAGTTACAAGGATTGTTAAAATGAGCTTAGTATGGGAAATTTGCCAAAATTGGGAGAGCCAACTGCCACATCGACCCGCTGCGGTTGTGTCTAAAACTTAAGATCGGTCTTGTTCAAAGTGGGGCAGGATGCGAACCTCACTCTAAAACGCCTTAGAGGGAAACAGTCGGAGTACCTTGAAGGAAGTTCTCGATATCCTTAACAGGACTCAGAAGCTCACATCAAAATCATATTTTTTAGATTTGATGTGAGAGCATCACCTAAGATAGGCTAATTCAGTTGCTAGCGCTTTGGGGAAGTGGACGTAGTGTTAATTCCACTAGATTACTACCGGATTTTGGGTCTACCGATTCAAGCTACTGCCGAACAGTTGCAGCAGGCTCACCGCGATCGAACTTTACAGCTTCCGCGCCGGGAGTATTCCGAAGTTGCGATCGTCGCCCGGAAACAACTGCTCGATGAAGCCTGCGCCGTTCTGTCAGACTCAGACGGGCGCAAAGCTTACGATGCCAGTTTTTTAGCCAAAACATACGATCGAGAGTCGGAAGCAGCAATTGCAGCCAAGCAGAGGTTGAAAACCTCAGCGGGGCAGACCACAGTTTTGCAAGAGGCAGGAGAAATCGTTCCGGCAGAGTCTAAGGCATTAGACGCTGCTCCCGATCCCCACACTCCAAGTATTGAAATCGATGACAACCAATTCGTAGGAGCTCTGCTCGTACTGCAAGAACTGGGGGAATACGAACTCGTACAGAAACTGGGTCGCCCGTATCTCAACAATGGCAGCATCGCGATCGGCGAAGGTCGCTTCGGCGACCCCCAGCTCGTGCGGCCGGATATAGTTTTAACAGTAAGTCTTGCGTGTCTCGAACTCGGTCGCGAACAGTGGCAGCAAGGTCAATACCAAAATGCCGCCAAATCATTAGAAGCAGGTCAAGAACTGCTGCTGCGCGAAAGCCTATTTTCAAGCGTGAGGGGTGAAATGCAAGCCGATATATACAAACTCCGTCCGTACAACATTTTAGAATTACTGTCGCTCCCGGAAGAAAAAGTCGCCTCGCGCCGCCAGGGACTGGAAATCCTGCGAGAAATGCTCGAAGAACGGGGCGGGATCGACGGTTCGGGAGACGATCGATCGGGTTTGGGCATAGAAGACTTCCTCCGCTTCGTCCAGCAACTGCGGAAACACCTAACCAGCAGCGAGCAGCAGACCCTATTTGAAGCCGAAGCCGGTCGCCCCTCGGCAGTCGCTACTTACCTGTCGGTTTACACGCTGTTAGCCCAAGGATTTGCCACCAGAGCACCTGCGATGATCCGCCGCGCCAAGCTGATGCTGATGCAGCTCGGCCGCCGCCAAGACGTTCACCTGGAAAAAGCAGTGTGTTCGCTGCTGCTGGGCCAAACAGAAGAAGCCAGCAGAGCTCTCGAACTCAGTTCGGAAAAAGAACCCCTGGCTTTCATTCGCGAACATTCCCAAGATTCTCCCGATTTGTTGCCCGGACTGTGCTTGTACGCCGAACACTGGCTGCAAGAAGAAGTGTTTCCGCACTTCCGCGACTTGGCTTCCGAGTCAGTTTCCTTGAAAGATTATTTTGCCGATCCGAAAGTCCAAGCTTATCTAGAAGCTTTGCCTTCGGATGCAGAAACTGCTAACGAATGGGTGGTCGTGCAGCCCCGATCGGGCAAACCCCAAGGACGGCTGCAACCGGCGGGCGATCGCCCGCCCGCCCCCCCGCAGCCGCCTGGTGCTAAGCATGGAGCCAGTAGCGTCACCTTGACCCCCGTACCGGCAGACACCTCTACAGCAGCGGGAAGCCCGAAATACCAGCCATCGGCGGCAGGAATCGGAGCGGCTGGTGCGGTCTCTCTCCCGACAGCAACGGCGGCACGCCCGACACCGCCGACCTCCAAAAACCGCAGGCGTCCGAGTTCAAGCGGGCGGGGCACAGGGACAGGTCAGGGGGTAGCAGGCGAACTTGGCGATCTTTGGCGCACCAAAGCTGCACAAGTTTCCGCGCAAGTCAAGTCCATGCCTCCAAACAAGCTGGCTTTGTTGATAGCCGCAGGTGTCCTGAGTTTGTTGCTGCTGTGGTTAATACTCAGTCTGTTGGCGAGTGCCCTGCAAGCCATATCGGGCCCGTCCCTGCGAGGAGAACAAGCCTCTGTCAGCCTGGAAGCACTGCCTGTCGAAATCCCGGCTCCTACTGCTGCCGCCCCCGAACCGAGCGCTTCTGTGTCGGGACCGATCGCCGAGCAAGCTGCAGGACAAATAATTCAAGGCTGGCTGTCGGCGAAAGCAGCGGCTTTGGGCCCCAACCACGCTATCGAAGAATTAAAGCCAGTTCTGACAGAACCGGCTTTGTCTCGCTGGCAATTGATGGCAGAAGCTCAACAGAAAAACAACGCCTACCAGCGTTACGTACACAAGCTGGAAGTTAAAGGAGTTACGACAAATCCGACAAATCCCGATCGGGCGCAAGTAGAAGCCCAAGTAGCCGAAAAAGCTGATGTGTTCGATCGCGATCAGCTCGTTTCTTCGCGCAACGAAAACCTGCGCGTCCGCTACGATTTGATCCGTCAAGATGGACAGTGGCGGATTATGGATTGGCAAGTGATGAGGTAGGGAATGGGGAATTGGGAATTGGGAATGGGGAATTGGGAATGGGGAATTGGGAATTGGGAATTAGGCCTTTATAGGATTGGTAACCCGAAGCTAGTAACCAATAACTTCTTCCTTCTTCCCTCCCCCCTCCCCCCTCCCCCCTTGGGGGGGCAGGGGGGGGTTCTTCTTCCTGATGACGTTGTACGGAAAGCTCAGAGGCGACAGCACAAATAACAAATAACAACTAACAACTAACAACTAACAACTAACAACTAACAAGTAACAAATAACAAATAACAAATAACAACTAACAAATAACAACTAACAACTAACAACTAACAAATAACAACTAACAAATAACAAATAACAAATAACAACTAACAAATAACAACTAACAAATAACAACTAACAAATAACAAATAACTTCGATTACATCCCGTAAATTGCTCGTTACCGAACTTTTTTCTGCTATAAATTTAATTTTTTGGACGGGAGTGTTGAGTTGCAGATTATTGTTGAAGGCTGGCGTTTTATTTATCATTCCTACTGCGTAGCAAATCAATTTCAACTGCTAGAAATGCTGGCTCGCCCGCGAAAAGAAATAGAACTTTTCCACCGCGATATGCCCTACATAGACCCAGCTTGGGAAACAAAAATTAGTTTGTTCGATCGCCCAAATGAAACATTACTCCGCAGCATTCCGAGCCCTGCGGTAAATCAGTCGGCCGACGTGACGCTGCGAATGCACTGTCCGTGGGACTTTTCAGCATCCCGCAGCGCCGAAACTTGGGTGTTTGCAGCGACAGAATGGGGGATTGTTACCCGCAATGTATTGGATGCGATGGGGGTAAGGTCGATCGTCCAAACTCCGGTTAATTCACAAGTAAAAATTATTACACCTTCGGCGTGGTCAAAGGCCGGCTTAATTCGCAGCGGGGTTGAGGCCGATCGCATTGCTGTTGTACCTTTGGGTGTCGATCCTCAGATTTATTATCCGGCCGAGGGCGATCGGCGTCAATCGCTCAGGGACAATTTCGGCTGGTCAAACTATTTTATATTTTTAAACATCGGCGGACAAACCGATCGCAAAGGCATTCGCCCTTTATTAAAAGCCTTTGCTGCGGTGGTTGACAAATATCCCCATGCGAGATTGGTTTTAAAAGGTTCTGAACTGCTTTATCCTTCCAGAGACGAGATTGCGGAAGCCTGTCGAGTGGTGCTCGACGATGCCGAAAGAGCGAGGGTTTTACCGAGGTTGATTTATACTGGGACGCAGCTATCTTTTGCTCGAGTAGCTGAGTTGTACCAAGCTGCGGATGTTTATGTTTCTCCCTATTTGGCGGAAGGTTTTAATCTGCCGGTGTTGGAGGCTGCGGCTTGCGGTTTGCTGGTAATCTGCACTGCGGGCGGCCCTACGGATGATTTTACGCGATCGGACTTTGCGCTGCGGGTAGAGAGTAAATTTACGGCTGTGGTTGTTGATGGGGAAACTTTGTTTATGTTAGCTCCTGAGTGGGAACATTTGACTGATTTGATGCAAAGTGCGATCGAACAGCCTGGAATAGCTGCCAAAGCTAGGGTTGCGGGGCCTGGTTTTGTGGCTGAGCATTTTTCTTGGCGCTGCGGAGTCGATCGATTGTTTGAGGTTATTGGAGGGGATAAAAAGAGTGAGAAGAAGTCTATTTTTGAGCCAATAATTTTGTAGTTTGGGCATTTCAAGCCCTAGATGGGGTTTTAGGTATTTTCCGGCGTAGGCAAATACGTGTCGATGGTAATTCCAAATCGTTTCAATCCCTGATAGGGTTTTAGGTATTTTCCGGCCCGAAGTTGAATTTATATGTCATTTTGCAGATATTCGTTTCAATCCCTGATAGGGTTTTAGGTATTTTCCGGCTCCTCTGCTTATGAAGAAGCTAGTAAGCAAATTGTTTCAATCCCTGATAGGGTTTTAGGTATTTTCCGGCACAGGTAGAAATCTATCTCTAGATATGCTCTATGTTTCAATCCCTGATAGGGTTTTAGGTATTTTCCGGCTATTGAGAAA
>NZ_JBARVX010000470.1:0-3741 GCF_049646505.1 Microcoleus sp. | reverse complement strand
CTGCTGCTGAGCTTGTTGTACCATATCGTCAACAAAGCGGCGTGCTTCTTCCGTTGACATTTCGCCCCGCTTGACTAATTCATCTGCCAGCTTTTGGGCTTCAGTGCGTAATTCAGTTAACTTGCTGCCTGCTTTTTCACCAGCGTAGGAAGCTAGCCCGACACCAAGATAAACTGCTTTCTGTAAAATATCTCCGAAACCAGGCATAGGAGCTATACCTCATAAAACTGGGTGAACCGGAGACCACGCCTATTACAAGCATCCCGTGTTGCTGCTACCTTCCGGTCCTGACAAGATTTGGGCGTTGGAATCGCGTGGGTCCAGTTCATTTGTGAGTATAACACAGTTATTTATTCTTCAACCACACACCAGTGATAAATTTCATAAATAACGCAACCGTTCTTCACCAGCGGGTCTTCAGCGACGATCGCCCGTGCCTCATCCATAGAATCCGCCTCAAACATCAACATACCGCCGCCCCGCCTCGCCCAGTAGCCACTTTTGGCTCGGTGTCCTTTAGAAATCAACTCTCGGACATAAGCTCTGTGAGCGGACACGTACTGGTCAAATACGGGCTTTTCGACAATTCCTTGCTCAATTTTGACAAACCAAGGCATTTTTATTTGGGATTTTAGATTTTATATTTTAGATTGAGAATGGGTGATGAGGAATAGGGTCGAGGGCAAATGCGACCTATTCCATTTTCCACCATCCTTTCTTAACTGCGATGTTATCCTATGAACTCGTCAAAACAGCGATTTTTTATTGCTTTAGTACCGCCTCCCGATATTGAACAGCAGATTACTGAGATTAAACAATATTTTGCGGAACACTACAACAGCCGCGGTGCTTTGAAGTCGCCGCCCCACATCACGCTGCAACCTCCTTTTGAGTGGGAGGCAGCGGATGTGGCGAAATTGGAGGAAAGTTTAAAGTCATTTGCTGCAAACCGACTGGCAATTCCAATTACTATGTCTGGTTTTGCTGCTTTCGCGCCCCGCGTCATTTACGCTGATGTTGTCAAATCGCCCGAATTGCTGGAAATTCAAAAAGATTTGATGAGTTATGTAAGAGAAAATTTGGGAATAGTCAATTCTGCTTCTCAAACTCGCCCATTTATACCGCACATGACTGTAGCATTTCGCGATTTAACTCAGGAGAATTTTCAAACAGCGTGGTTGGAATTCTCCGGGCGCGAGCTGTTATTTGAATTTACCGCTGCCGCGTTAACCTTGCTGCTTCACGACGGCAGCCGCTGGAACATCAGCAAACAGTTCCCCCTGAGAGCCGAACCTCCAACAATCCTCAATCAATAGAACTCTTGCAAAAATCCAAAGCACCCCACCCCAACCCTCCCCTTATTAAGGGGAGGGAGCAAGATTATGCTTGTTTCTCCCCTTAATAAGAGGGGACTAAGGGGGTAAATTTGACTTTTGCAAGAGGTCTACTAAGTTCGCACTCACAAAAGCCAGTCCTTAAAGATCGGGCTGAAGTCCTGACTGCGAACTTAAATCGTACCTGCGCGGCGTGTACACCCAAACATCTCCTCCATATTTGCGGGGAATAATCCGAGTTTGACTCGAACCAACAATTACTAAAGTTCTCATATCCGCATCTTCCGGCTGGAATTCGCCGAGGGTGCAAACGCGCACGGATTGGCCTGGCCTGCCGAGGTTTCGCCCCAATACAACCGGGGTTTTTGGATCGCGAGTTTGCAACAAAATCTCGATCGCCCTTCCCAATTGCCAAATCCGCTTTGTTGAGATCGGATTGTAAAATGCCACAACTAAATCCGCTTTGGCGGTGGCAGAAATGCGCTGTTCTATGACCTCCCAAGGCTTGAGAATATCTGAAAGCGAAATCGCACAAAAATCGTGTCCGAGGGGTGCTCCGATCGCAGCAGCGGCCGCCTGCATCGCAGAAATCCCCGGTGCTACCCGGATGTCGATGCCTTGCCATTCGGGTTTGCTGTCAGAGTCGATCGCCTCAAACACCGCCGCAGCCATCGCAAAAATCCCCGGATCTCCCGACGAAACCACGGCTACAGATTTGCCGGATGCAGCTAAATCTAGGGCAAAACGGGCGCGATCGATCTCTTCGCGGTTGTCGGAATCGTGCCTGTTTTGTCCTTCCCGCAGGGTTCCGGCTAAGTCGAGATAGAACTTGTAACCCACCCAATCGGTGGCTTCGCGCAAAATTTGCTTAACTTCCGGGGACATCCAGGGCGCGCCGCCGGGCCCGGTACCGACGATCGCCAGTTTGCCGCGGCTAATGCCGATCGCACTTGGATCGATCGGTTCTGCAGCAAGGGCGATCGCGCAATTGAAGGCGTTTGTGCGATCGTATTCGACTAACTGACTGTTTGCACCCGCTGCTGTCAGGGCAATTTGTGCCGCCTGATTTTCGCTGAATTCAATAGAGTTTAATTCGACAAGTTCAGAGAGATTGCAAAAACGGACTGGGACTTGAAAACATTCTGCAACTGCTTCTAATGCCGGATTTCCCATCTCATCTTTTAAGGCAAAAAATCCGGCAATTGAATCTGCCGCTAAATTGGTTTTTGTCAGTAATTTCTGCACGCAAGATACGGCTATTTCTGGCTGCATATTCGATAGGTTCGCGAGTCCAACTGCCAGCTTTTTCGGGTGGTAAACTAAACAATCTGCTGTTGGTAAAACTGCTTTTTCGGTGACGCGGATGGTTAATTTGGCTGACGGGGCGATCCTCTCCGTTGGCGCAGCCCCCGTAGGGGCGGGCTGCGCTAACGGCAAATTGCTCTCCCAAAGCCAGCTAGCATCCCCTTCAATGCGTACTTTCGCCCCGGCGAGCAAATTTGAAATAAAAGTCTTCGCATCCTCTGGATTCGCCAAATAATAGCCCTGGGGAGGACTCAGCAGGGCGGTGCGAAACCGGATATCTCCGGTGGTGGTGATGGCGGGTTGTACGCCTAGGGCGGCGGCAATTTCTCTGGCCAAGTCGTTTACGCCGTGCAAACCGCCCAGCAGCGGTACAACGGCGCTTCCGTCTTCGGCGACGGCTAAGACTGAGGGTTCGGCGCGTTTGTCTGACAGCAGCGGGGCGAGGGTGCGGATGATGATTCCGGCGGCGCAGATGGCGATGATTGGGGTTTGGGTTGCGAACAGTTCCCGCAGTGTTTCGCCGAAGTTGCTAAAGTTGATGTCTGTGTCGGATGTGCGATCGACTAAACCGTAAATCTGGGAACCTGGGAAGATTGCGGAGATGGTTTGGGCGATCGGCAGGCTGTTTTGACCTAAGATAACTATTGCCGGAGGTGTTCGTTTCACTGCTGTAAATATGCCTGTGTTTGGATTGGTTTGATTATTTTAATTGGTTCTTAGCACCATACAAAATATAGTAGGGTGCGTCGCAATGAAGAATCGGTCAATCAACTCGAAAATCTCCCAGCGATGCACCCTAAAACTGGCGGATCGGATGCCCGTTCCCCAAAAATTGACACCAATTGGTGTCAAAAATCAGACAGAGGAAAATTCCCAGTTGTGGGAATCTTACTTTACCGCAAACACGTCATTACCGAACAGCATTATATCGATCGATTAATTCGCTATTTTGAAACTGCAGGCATTATACCTTTGCTGAGTGCGGGGGATGTTTTGTATTTGACGATGCCGGCGAATCGGTTGGATTTACTGTGGAGAACGCCCTCGGAATTGATTAAAACTTAACGGTTTTACGTAGCAATTTATGTTGCCGATCGCTCAA
>NZ_JBARVX010000469.1:0-11461 GCF_049646505.1 Microcoleus sp. | reverse complement strand
GTTGACTGTTGACTGTTGACTGTTGACTGTTGACTGTTGACTGTTGACTGTTGACTGTTGACTGTTGACTGTTGACTGTTGACTGTTGACTGTTCCGATCGATTTACCGCAATAAGGAATGAAATTTTAATAACTTAAGCGATTGCTCGTTACTTTCGCTCTGCCTGGTAATGCAGGTGCGGAGGAAGAGCCTCCTTCTTTCTGGCAACTTACAGGAGATTTGTGTTATTAATCGACCGGACATGATATCAATACTCGATTTTTACCTCTAACTGCTAGATCCTATCTTGCAAAACATCTGCGTTAATCTGCGTTAATCTGCCTCAATCGGCGGTTGACATATCAATCAAAAATATATGCAATAAGTCTAGAAATTACGTTTTTTTTCACAATAAAATCGTACCTCCTATTGCAGATCGAAGCTATGGAAACAATTTTATAAGAGTTGTGCGATCGCCTAAAATCAACAAATACAACCCATTACCAATTACCCACTATCGCTTCACATAATTAGCTTGTGAAAGCGAAATCTGCTTGCGTAAAAACAACCGCCGCGGCTGACCGAACAGCCAATAAGTCCAATGCCAATCCACTTGTTGCAAGCGATAGCCGGCTTGATAGTACAACTGTCGGGCTGCGTGATTGTTTTCCAAAACGTGCAGGTAAATCTCCGAAAATCCCCATTCTCTTGCTGTTTCCTCGCAGTTAATTAGCAATTGTTGAGCAACTCCCTGCCGCCGATACTCCGGGTGAACGGCTAAATTAGACAAATAAGGATAGTCTGAACTGGGGGTTTGCCAAGGGAAACGAGCGCGCATAGCCATTTCTATTGTTCCTGCTACGGGCCCAAGTCGGGGCGATCGATAATTCTGGATTCCTTCCTCGCGCGTGACTAGCTCAGCAACCAGACAAATGTAATGTTCTGCCTTAGAACGCAGTCGATTTTTTAAATCTTCGTAAATGCCCAAACGCAACACCGGATACACCCATTCTACAAACCCCTGGCGGGAGTGAAAGCTCATAGCCAAAATATCGGCTAGCTGTGTCAAGTCGTTCGACGCAGCGACGCGGATCGAAAAGCCAGAAAGTCCGCGAGTTTGTTGTTGGTGAGAGGGTGAGGAAAAAAAAGAAGGATTCACAATTCCAGGTCACTATATTATTTTTTTTTACGCTCGTTGCTCAGATGCCCGCCTGAGAAACTTCACTGATGTTATGGTATTGTGAGGTAACTTATCGGCATCGTTGATTCGCACCATTAAATCACATTATTTTATGTTTTAATATAAGTTATATTTGATGTTTAGTGCCATTTCTGGACATTTAAGACTCAAGTTACTATTAATGAAAACCAATTCCCCAATACTAAATTTGTGGGTAGCGGCAAAGATATTAAAAACAATCAAAAAGGTTTTAATTTCAGGTTCCCGGAACCCTGCCGCTGTGTGTTGGCCGAAATACCCGATGGAATCAAATAGAATTTTTCTCTCAAGCGGTAATTGCCCAACTCCACGACTGACAAGACTAACATCAGGCCCGCGAGGGCGTCGGATATTCGCCGCCGGCAACAGAACCGGGCAACCCAGCTTTCAGCAGTTGCGGGAAATCAGCAAGCCGTTCTATCGCGAAATGGCTTTACCTGTTGCGGTGTTGGGGTATTCTGCCCACCGTCCAATTTAAATTTGGATGGCCAGAAAGAGTCTGCGGGGGTTTTCCCTCACGGATCTATCTTGTGCTGCGGGCGATGGAGACTCTCAAAATCTCGATCGAGCTAATTGACCGGTTTCCACAGAGTACATCCCTAGCTAAGATTAACAGATGGGCGCTCTAGCTTACGGTGTTTCGCCGCAGTAATTGACTTGTCGAAAATCTGCACTCAGCACAAAAGATGCCAATATCGGGGAAAAACTGCAAGTCTAACTCAAATGGTACAGCAATTGCGTCACTCGCACTCACAGCCCGTGCTGTCTGTGGGCCTCCCCCGAATATCACTCAGGGCCACGGGCGCAGGCTAGCCGACAGTATCGAGCAGCAGACTGTTAAACTTGCTGTAACCTTGGCGGTCTAAAACACACAGGCGAAGATATTGGTTGTCTGTTGTATCGTGCTGCCAGCAGTTTTCAAATACCAAATAAAACAGACACAGGAGCGAGAATAATACATAAATTTGGTAAATCAACTCACAATTAGGGAGCATCTGGGACTTGGCAAAAAGCTTTTTTTTGTGGCGATAGCAGTCCGAACTCTTCAAAAGTTCGCAGAGCTGCTATCAGCCAAAGCGAGTTTTTGAAGCGTTCGCGCACCTGAAAGCAAAAAACAGATGCACCCCACAATCAAGACGGTTATTCCTATATATTATGAGATATCCAGACTGCTGTTAAAAGTGCCTGATTCGTGTTTCCTCTTTTTCATAGAGGTGAGGGGTAAGCGGGCACTTCCCGCAAGACGAGTTTATGTGAATATCATTAAATAATAAAATTAGGGTGCACGAGAGAAAACTGTGGATCAGAAGAATTCCGAATTGAAAACTCATATCATGTCCGAATCGCTCGCCATTAAAAGCCGGGGCGGGTTTTTGAAATTGGAGATTGTTGGCAGATATTTTTGGTGAACCCTCCCCTACCATATTACGGGCGATCGACCGGACTGGATATCGGGTATCAAAAAGTAAGGTTGATTCTTGCTTCGACCAACTCACAACAACTTCAGATTCACGAACTATTGTGACTTCAGCAATTGAAATCGGCGAATTCTTCCTTTCAACAAACTTATTAAATCGAACAGCCCCGGGGCACAGGAGAACGGTGCATGAATTCCCAATCAAATCCTAAGCTAAAAATTCTGGTCGTGGATGACGAACCGGATAACCTCGATTTGCTTTACCGCACCTTCCATCGAGACTACAAAGTGTTCAGGGCAGAATCTGGCCCCGCCGCCCTGGAAATTTTGGCAAAAGAGGGAGAAGTTGCTGTGATTATCTCCGACCAGCGAATGCCAAAAATGAGCGGTACGGAGTTTCTCAGCCTGACGGCGGCTCAATACCCCGATGTGATCCGAATTATTTTAACTGGCTATACGGATGTTGAAGATTTAGTGGAAGCGATTAATGCTGGCAAAGTATTCAAATACGTTACCAAGCCTTGGGATGCTGAAGAACTCAAAATTATTGTTACTCAAGCTGTTGAGACTCACAATATCCTGAAAGCGCGCACCAATGAACTGCGCCGGGCTCTCTCGCAAGAATCGCTGCTTTATGCCGTTACTAATACTATCCGATCGGCTCCCAATTACCAGCAAATGCTGCAAAGAATTGTGGAAACCGTCGGGCAGATGTTTGAGGTGAGTTGCTGTCTGCTGCGACCTTTCCAAAACGGCAGGGTGGCGGATGAACTGTTCGTTTACAGTTCGCCGGAAGCCGGGCCCGGAGATGGTTCTGGACTTTCGCCGGATTGGCTGCCGGATTTGGTTTGGGAAACTCTGGATGTGGAGGTGATTCAAGATGCCCAAACTGACGAGAAAGTTTTAAACTGGGACAATCAGCAGCGACAGCAGGCTTACCAAGCTGCGAATATTCGATCGAGCTTAATCGTACCGCTGTTTTACCAAATGGAACTGATGGCTGTGCTGGCGCTGCACAAGTTCGATCGACCGCGCCAATGGCAAGACCACGAGGTACAGTTGGTAATTACCGTGGCCGACCAAGCGGCTTTGGCGCTTTCTCAAGCCAGGGCTTACGAACAGGTGCGGGCGCTGGCCAAACGCGAGGCCTTAGTCAATACTATTACTACGGCAATTCGATCGAGCCTCGACCCCCAAAATATTTTTGCAGCCATTACTCAACAACTCGGTCAAGCTTTGCAAGTTGACGGCTGCGCCCTATCTCTGTGGACAGAAGATGATGAATACGTCCAGTGCGTCGGGCTCTACGACACAACTAGGAATACCGTCGCTGTAGAACAGGGTTTTAACAATCCAGAGGTAGCGGGCAATTCTCCTGCGCCGGGGACGGATTCTGTCAGTGCTGGGAACTATGGCGGCTGGACTTTTAGCCATCCTTCCCTGCCGCAGTCTTTGGTGCCGATTCGGGGCAATCCGGTGCTGCTGCAAGTTATGGTATCAAAAGAACCGGTGGCAATCGAAGACCTCTACGAACGCCCCGATTTAAATGTTACAGAACTGCAAGTTCGATCGCCAGCCCGCGCCCTGTTAGTCGTTCCCTTGCTCTCGGAAGGCAAAATCATCGGCAGCATTTCCCTCCGCCAAAATGGCACCACCCGCCCCTGGAACCTGTCAGATATTGACCTGGCTCAAATAGTGGCAACTCAAGCGGCTCTAGCCGTCCAGCAGTCGCGCCTCTACCAGACTACCAGACAGCAAGCAGAAAGGCTCCTAGAAGCCGATCGGCTCAAAACCGAATTTTTCCAAAATATCTCCCACGAATTCCGCACGCCTCTAACACTAACCATCGGCCCTTTGGAATCAGCTTGCGGCCGCAAAGAAGACTTACCCTACGAACAAGCGGTAATCGCTTTGCGTAACTCCCGCCGCCTCCTGCGCTTGGTAAATCAACTGCTGGACTTGCAGCGGCTCGATGCCGGACGGATGCAGCCGAGTTTTCGCCCCTGCGATTTAGTCAGTTTCTGTTACTCTACCGCAGAGTCGTTCCGCGCCTACTGCGATAAAAAAGGACTGCAATTAATTACCCAACTGCAAGAATGTCCTTTACTTTATTTGGATATTGAAAGATTTGACAAAGTGATTTACAACTTGCTATCAAATGCTGTCAAATTCACCCCCGAAGGCGGAACAATCACCCTGACTGTTGAACCGGCAGGCGCTCACTGCTTGCTCCAAGTAAAAGACACCGGCATCGGCATTCGCACCGAACAAATTCCCTATTTATTCGAGCGCTTTCACCAAGCCGAAGGTTCTGCCAGCCGTTCCTACGAAGGCAGCGGTTTAGGTTTGGCGCTTGTCAAAGAATTAGTGGAACTTCACAGCGGTCAAATTTCCGTCGAGTCAGTTTACGGCGAAGGTACTACTTTTACGGTTTGGCTGCACTTCGGTTCCACTCACTTGCCCGCGGAACGGGTACTAGAAATACCTGCAGAGTTTCATTCATCCAAAGCAGCGGTGGAACTGGCAGATGTGGAAGCAGATTTGTCCGAAGATGAGGCAGAAAATCACAATCATCAACCTCTAGAACCGATTAGTTCAGAAACAGCAGCAGGCACGGTTTTGGTAGTTGACGACAATCCCGACTTGCGCTTTTACGTGTCGGGAATTCTGCGAGATTCCGGCTTTGCAGTTTTGCTGGCCCGCAACGGAGAAGAAGGATTTGCTGTGGCAAAAAATCGCCTCCCGGATTTGATTGTCACTGATTTGATGATGCCTTTAATCTCTGGTTTGGATTTGATTAAGATGATTCGACAAGATGACGAATTGAAGGGAACTCCGGTGATTTTGCTGACGGCGAAAGCCGACGAAGATACTAGAATTGAAGGAGTAGAACGGGGAGCTGATGCTTATTTGTCCAAGCCTTTTAACGATCGCGAATTGTTAGCAGAAGTGCGGAATTTAATCGCTCTCAAACAAAACGAGCGCCGAGTGCAGCAGTTGAACAGTTATTTAACCGAGTCGGTGCTGCGCCGCTTTTTGCCGCCTTCGATGGTGAAAGCCGCTGCGGGTGGAGATTTGGCGCTGGATTTGCGCCCGGAACCGCGATTGATTACTATTTTGTTTAGCGATATTGTCGGTTTTACTGAGATGGCAAATACGCTGCGCTCGCGCCGGGTAGCTGAGCTGTTGAATGAATATTTGGCGGCAATGACTAAGGCTATTTTTGATAGTGGGGGTACGGTGGACAAGTTTGTTGGAGATGCGGTAATGGCTCTGTTTGGCGCGCCGGAGGAACTAACTCCTAACGAGCAAGTACGCCGCGCTGTGGCTGCTGCAAAAAAAATGCTGCGAGCTCTCAACGAGCTTAACGAGCGCTGGTTGGAGCAGGGAATTGTCGGGGAAAACGGGGTGCCTGCGGTGCGGTTTCGCTGCGGAATTCACCAGGGTACTGCGGTGGTGGGGATGTTTGGCGGGCCTGACAGATCGGATTATACTGCGATCGGGCCGAGCGTGAATATTGCTGCCCGTTTGCAAGAGGTGGCGGAACCAAACTCTGTGCTGATTTCGGCGGCGGTTGCAGATTATGTTGAGGAAGATCGGATTGTTAAATATAAGCCGTTGAAACTCAAGGGAATTGATGAAACTGTATTGACTTTTGTGCTGAATTGTGATTAGTTATTGGTTGTTTGTTATTGGTTGTTTGTTATTGGTTATTGGTTATTAGTTGTTTGCTGGCAATTCCCAATTCCCAATTTCCCAATTCCCAATTTCCCAATTCCCAATTCCCAATTCCCAATTTCCCAATTCCCAATATTTTTAAAGTGACAAAAACTACTAATAAAAAATCCTCTAGCTATCCCTTTGACGGTTTATCTTTGGACGATCGCAATCCCGACTTCATCCAACTGATGCTGCCGCTGTGGGAATGGCTGTACCGCTACTATTTTCGCGTACAAAGCGATGGGTGGCACCACGTCCCCGCACGCGGAAAAATGCTCGTTGTCGGCTCTCACAACGGGGGAATCGCCGCTCCTGATATGTTTATGTTCCTGTACGAATGGTTCCACAGGTACGGCACGGAACGCTTGGCCTACGGATTGATGCACCCGACGGTTTGGCAAGTTTCTCCTGATATTGCTAGCATGGCGGTGCAGTGCGGTGCCCTGAAGGCGAATCCGAAAATGGCGATCGCAGCTTTGCGAAAAAATGCCCCGGTTCTCGTCTATCCGGGCGGCGCACAAGATACTTTTCGCCCCCATCACTTGCGTAATAAAATCTACTTTGCCGGACGCAAGGGATTTATTAAATTAGCATTGCGAGAAGAAGTGCCAATTGTACCAATTATATCCCACGGTGCCCACGATACTTTAATAGTTTTGGCGGATTTTTACGAAGAAGCAAAGCAATTGCATGAATTGGGGATGCCGTGGTTGTTTGGCATCGATCCGGTGGTGTTTCCGGTGTATTTGGGACTGCCTTGGGGACTGAGTATTGGGCCTTTGCCAAATCTGCCTTTTCCCGTGCAAATTCGGACTCGCGTGTGCGAACCGATCGTATTTGAGAGGTACGGAAAGGAGGCGGCGGGCGATCGCGATTATGTTGATGCTTGTTTCGATTTAGTTACAACTCAAATGCAGGCACAATTAGATTGTTTGGCTGGTAATTGAGAATTGCATAACTATCAAATTATTATAGGTTCGATCGCCCTGAATGTCGATCGACATTCTATTTAACCAATTCTTGGTTGCAGTATATTATTACTGCAGACTTCGCTACAAAAAGCAACTACCTAGGTCATCATTTTTTATCGAAAGCGCAGTTTTCTCTAACTCACAAAAATATCATCATAACCAATTAACTGTCACCTACCGCAAGATAGATTTTATTAAACTCTCGGCGTTAATTTCGTAAAGTTATGCAACATCCAGCTTAAAGCGAATACGGTCTGGGATGCCGGATGCAAAGTTTTGTTTCCACAAAATATTCAAATGGCGATCGGGTGATATCTTGCAGCAAGACCGCAAAAGCGATCATCTTCTTCTCTTCAGGTGCAGACTACTTCCCAACCTTAAAGATATTGTAACTTAATGGCCCAGAAAATTCACTTCATCTCAGGACTGCCGCGATCGGGATCTACCTTATTAGCAGCCATCCTGCGGCAAAACCCCCGGTTTCACGCAGCCATGACTAGCCCTGTAGGTGGTTTAGTCGATCGAATGTTGGAAGCCATGAGCGAAGATAACGAGTTTTCCGCGTTCATTTCCCACGAACAAAAACGGGCATTGATTCTGGGCATCTTTTCGGCATACTACCACCCGCAAACAGACAAAGAAGTAATCTTTGATACCAATCGCCTTTGGTGCAGCAAATTACCCCTAATTGAGGAATTATTTCCCGATGCAAAAGTGATTTGCTGTGTCAGAAATATCGCTTGGATTATGGACAGCATCGAGTTACTGATTCGGCGCAATGCCTTTGATGTATCCAGGTTATTTAACAATCCAGCAGAACGGGCTACAGTCTACAGCCGCACCGAGGCATTAAGCCAAGGTTCGCGTTTAGTTGGTTATGCGTATAACGCCCTCAAAGAAGCATTTTACAGCGAACAAAGTGAATATCTCCTACTGGTAGATTACGAGCTATTGACAATAAAACCAGATAAAACCCTGTCGCTGATTTATCAATTTTTGGGCGAAACACCTTACGCACATGATTTCGAGGATGTGCAATATAACGAATCAGAATTCGATAAAAAGCTAAATACTAAAGGGCTGCATGAAGTGCGTTCACAAGTCGAGTTCAAACCCAGGAAAACGATTTTACCGCCGGACTTGTTTGAGCGATTTGATGGCTTATCTTTTTGGACTGAGGCAACAAATAGCCGAGCCAGTGCCATTGTAGCGAAAGCAAAATAAACAGATTGACAATACTGAAATCAAAACAGGACATCAACCATGACTAAGCAAATTATTTTCGTTGACACCTCTGTACAAGATTATCAAAGCCTAATCGAAGATGCCAAAGGCGCTGAAACAATTATTGTAGATGACAAGCGCAGCGGCATCGAACAAATTACTCAAGCATTGGCAGATCAAAAAGATATAGAAGCAGTTCACATTCTTTCTCACGGTAGCGAAGGCAATATAAAACTCGGTTCAGACTTGCTGAATCAAGATGAATTAGCACAGTTCAGCAGTCAGATAAAACAGTGGGGAAATGCGCTGACTGAAAAGGGTGATATCTTGCTCTATGGATGCGATGTAGCAAAGGGAGAATCCGGCAATAATTTTGTCAACAAATTGAGCGCCTTAACTCAAGCCGATGTAGCAGCTTCCGAGAACTTGACTGGAAATACAGCCTCTGGTGGCGACTGGGATTTAGAAATAGCAACGGGCAAGATAGAAGCCGCTGTGCCGTTTAATCCAGAGGCGATGCAAGAGTATGATTATGTCTTGGCGAATTTTAATGTAACGGTGGCAACCGATGACGGGACGGGCACGGTTGCAGGCACCTTGAGCAAAGCCATTTTAGATGCGAATGCTGCGGCTGACAATGACACTATTACTCTCCAAACAAATGTCACTGTTACAGGGGTAATGAAAACCCTAATTAACAGCAATATTGATTTTATTGGCAATACAAATAGTGTCAGTGGCGGGAGCACTTTTCGTCCCTTCTTTGTCAAGTCGGGAACTGTGAATTTTTCTAACATGACCATCAGCCAAGCAAATGCTAAAGGGGGCGATACTGGCAGTGCTGGTGGTGGCGCTGGGATGGGTGGTGGCTTATTTATCTATGATGGCACGATCGGCATTAGCAACGTCACCTTTAGCAACAACCAAGCGCAGGGAGGGAGGAGTCAAATTAGTGACGGCTTCGGCGGCGGCGGGATGTTTGGTAACGGCGGCGGGCCATTCGGTGGCGGTGGCGGGATGTTTGGCAACGGCGTCAACGCCAGTGATAGCAACGGTGGCAATGGTGGCTACGGAGGCTCTGGTGCCTATGGAGGTTTCGCTGGAAACGGCAGTATCGGTTACACCAGTATCGCTACCGCTGCTGGCTTCGGTGGCGGTGGCGGTGGTGGTGGTGGTGGTGGGGATTTTAACACAGGCGGTGGCGGTGGCTTCGGCGGTGGTGGCGGTGGTGGTCAGTTTGCTCCTGGTGGCTTCGGCGGCGGTGGCGGCTTCCGCGGCAATGGTGGCTATGGTGGTGGTGGTGGTGGCACCTATGCCGGCGTCGGTGCCACCCCTGGTTTCGGGGGTGGCAACGGGTACGGCGGCGGTGCTGGCTTAGGCGGTGCCCTGTTTATCCGCCAAGGCTCTTTAACCCTGAACAACACCATATTTACCAACAACACAGCCACTGGTGGCACAGGCGCAAACCCAGGTAGAGGCAAAGGTGGGGCAATCTTTGTCATGCAGTCCCTCACCAACACCAATGGCAACAACCAAGGGATGCCCACCACACTGCCTACCGTAACAGGGACAGATGTATTTTTTGGTAGCACAGCAAATAATGCCGCTAATGCAGGTGGCGGTGCGGCACCCGTAGATGACAATAATATCTACGGGCCTAACATTCCTTTTAAATCTCTGCCCAATGTCGCCGTCACTACACCCGCCGTTGCGGCAGCAACAGTGACAGGCGGTGCCACAAATCGTCCTTTTTACGAAATAGACTTAGCTGTTACGAATATCAATGCTGTATTCACAGGTTTAACCATCCCAACGGGAGGCACTTATCAAACTACGGACATTGCCAGTAACGGCTTCAAACTCTGGTATTCCCCCGATGCCATCTTCGGGAATGCGGATGATGTACAGCTACAAGCACTCGCACCCGTAGCATCGGGTAGCAACCTAGTTTTTAGCGGACTTTCTCAAAGCATCAACAACGGAACTACAGGCCATTTATTCTTCTCTGCTGATATCGCCACTGCCGCCACTGAGGGGCGAACCATTAATTTAGCCGCACCCACTCTCCCTAACATTACTTTTGCAACAATAGGCAACAACACGCCTCTGCCAAAAACGGGTACGCCCATAGCAGGAAATTCGCTAACGATTGACGCCCTTCCTCCTGCTGTAACTATTCCAGCAATCACTCCCAACCCGCGCAATACTTCAGTTGCCTCAATTCCCATCACATTCAGCGAAAGCGTCACCGGCTTCGACTTACCAGATTTAACTTTTACTAGAAACGGTACCGCAGTTCCCCTCACAGGTGCAACTATCTCTGGTAGTGGCAGCAGCTACACCTTAAACCTTCCCGCAGCTTTAACTAACACAGATGGCAGTTATGTACTGACTCTAACCGCCGCTGGTTCCGGTATTGCTGACAGTGTTAGCAATGCTTTAACTGTCAATGGTTCAACTAATTGGACGGCTGATTTAACAACACCAACTGTCACTATCAACCAAGCAACAACACAAATAGACCCAACTGCCAATTTACCCATCAACTTTACCGTCACTTTTAGCGAACCAGTCACAGGTTTTGAGGCGAGTGATATTGACTTGAGTACGAGTACAACAAGTGGAACATTGACGCCAACCATCACAGGTAGCGGCCCGGTTTACAACGTCGCAGTTAACGGTATTACAAGTAACGGTAATGTCATTGCTAGCATCAAAGCTAACGGCGTTACTGATGTCGCTGGCAATCAGAATTCTGTTAGTACCAGTACGGATAATAGTGTCACTTACAACACAGCAACAACAGAAATCCAAGTTTTAGACGGAACAACGGATCTTGTTGATGGTACTCTAGGTGCGATCGACTTTGGCAGCATTACTGTTGGCGGCAGTCTCAGCAAAACCTTTACCGTTAAGAATATCGGTACAGC
>NZ_JBARVX010000468.1:0-23411 GCF_049646505.1 Microcoleus sp. | reverse complement strand
GCCAACAATTGCGACGCGAGATCCCTTGTGTACCTGAAACGAGATATTGTTTAATAAGTAGCTAGAGGCGATCGGTGTTTTCAAGCTTACACCGTCAAGTCGCAGTTGAGGATTTGTTTCTGTATTATTTTCCGAATAATTAGGCATTGAATTCATTAAAAATCCCAAAAAGTTGCACATATTTCGATCCCCCTAAATCCCCCTTAAGAAGGGGGACTTTGATCGGAATCTTGTCCCCCCCTTATTAAGGGGGGTTAGGGGGGATCGGAATTCTATGCAACGACCTATAAAATTGGTATGAGTCGAGGACGATCGCAACTAAATTCATCCGTGTATCCGTGTCTTGATCCTTTTCCTTCTCACACTTTTACAGCTTTTTCTAAAGGAAAACCCAACTGTTCCCGCTGTTCCAAATAAAGCTGAGCAACCCTGCGCGCCAAATTGCGAATCTTGGTAATATAGCGAGTTCTTTCCGTTACCGAAATCACGCCTCTAGCATCGAGTAAATTGAAAGTGTGAGAACATTTTAACACATAATCAAGACTGGGCAAAACCAATCCTTTTTTTGTCAGTTGTTCGGCTTCTTGCTCGTACAAACCAAACAAAGTAAACAGCAATTCAGGATTGGAAGCTTCAAAGTTATAAGTACACTGTTCAATTTCTCCTTGCAGGTGAACGTCGCCGTAAGTTACGCCATCTTTCCACTGAATTTTGGTCATGGCATCAACTTCTTGGAGATACATCGCGAGGCGTTCTAGCCCGTAGGTAATCTCAATCGATACCGGGCGACAATCAATGCTGCCGCACTGTTGAAAATAGGTAAATTGGGTAATTTCCATGCCGTCGAGCCAGACTTCCCAGCCCACACCCCAAGCTCCGAGGGTGGGCGATTCCCAGTTGTCTTCTACAAAGCGAATGTCGTGGTCTTCTGGGCGAATTCCTAATGCTCTCAGGGAGTCTAAATAAACTTCTTGAATGTTGGGAGGAGATGGTTTAATCAGGACTTGATATTGATAGTAATGTTGGAAGCGGTTGGGATTTTCGCCGTAGCGTCCGTCGGTGGGGCGGCGACAGGGTTCGACATAGGCGACTGACCAAGGTTCGGGGCCAATTGCTCTGAGAAAGGTGTGGGGATTCATGGTTCCTGCACCTTTTTCTGTGTCGTAGGATTGGGCGATCAGGCATCCTCGATCGCTCCAGAATTGATTTAAGGTGGCAATGATTGATTGAAAGTTCACTGGTTTAAATATGGTTAGTAGGTGTCTAAGCTTATTTAAGCATACTCAAGGCAGGGTTGATTGAAATGGCGTTGCTTAATCAGGGTATGAAAAAAATAACTTGAAAATCCCGAAGTTTTGTGGATACTGGTTTCTATGACTTGCGTATTTAGCCTTTCTTACCCTAAATCAGCAACGCCAAAATTCAATAAGGCGATCGGTTCCCTAAGTCCTAAGCTGTCGGACATTTAAATTATATGTTCAGGGCGGGCGAGACACCCCACAAGACGGGGAATTGTTTATTGACATATAATTTATATGCCGCCACAGTTTATAGCAATGTCAAAGTTTCAGCAGATTGATTTCCACCATTACAAAGGGGAAAATTTCAAGTAAGTTCCGTATCGAGTCGGTTGAGAAAAAGTAGTAGTTTTCCCTCGCTAAGCCGTTGAAACTCTCCGTTCATTAAATGAAATACTTCTAGCTGTGAAATGCCAAGAATTTGACTAATTTCGCGCTGTTTCAAGTTGCGTTGTTTCAGGATACGGATTACTTAAATCCCTATTTTGCCCCGCGCAAAAAGTTTATCTGCATCCTCCAGCCCGAAGTCAGCAAATACATTACCACTGCTTTCTTCAAAAATTTGTTCTTGTGTCATAGTTGTTGGTTTCTTGGCATGGTACACTACCCATCTTCGATTCCCATCGACAACTCATGAAAACAGACACCATTTTCTACAGCCTGTTTCAGGAATTTCCCAGATTCTTCTTTGAACTGATCGATCGCCCTCCAGACGAAGCCGCCGCCTATGAATTCACCTCCCGCGAAATCAAACAACTCGCATTCCGCATCGATGGGTTATTTCTACCCACAACCGAAGAACCGGAAAAACCATTTTACTTGGCGGAAGTTCAGTTTCAACCCGATGCCGACTTGTACTACCGCATCTTTGGCGAGCTCTTTCTTTACCTGCGACAATACAAACCCGTCAATCCTTGGCGCGTCGTTGTCATCTATCCCAGCCGCCGCATCGAACACGAACAGATGCTGCAATTTCAGGAACTCCTAACCAGTCAGCGGGTGCAACGGATTTACCTCGATGAATTGCCAGAATCCGCAGATCGCTCCCTGGGAGTGAAAGTTGTTAAACTGGTAATCGAGCCAGCAGAGACAGTCGCAGAGCAAGCGCGGCAATCGATCGCAATGGCCCGACAGCAGTTATCCGATCCGATCGTTCTACGCGATTTAATCAACCTCATCGAAACAATTATCGTCTACAAACTCCCCCAAAAAAGCCGCGAGGAAATTGCCGCCATGTTGAATTTAAGCGAACTCAGACAAACCCGATTTTATCAGGAAGTCAAGCAAGAAGGTTTAGAAGAAGGACTCGAACAAGGACTCGAACAAGGTGAGAGACAGGCGAAGTTAGAAGCCATTCGTCGGATGCTAGCGTTTGGAATGAATTTAGAGACGATCGCACAATTATTAGATTTGTCTCTAGAATTTGTGCGGCAAACAATTAAAAAAATCCAACGCGAATCGATGTCACTCCCCGAACAAAATATCGACTCGTCGATCGAACTTTTAACTCAGCAGCGATCGCTCTTTTCTGCGGAACAATTAACCGAACTCGCGCAGCTAATCGAACCCTTACCTGATGATATCGATGTGCTTTCAGAAGCAATTTCATCATGGACTGAAAATTACCCTTCAATTCAGGAAGCTCGATCCAAACTGCTCGAACCGCTACCGCCGATCGCTAAAGCACCAGAAAAAGCAGAAAGTCCAGAAAGTAGCGAATCTCAAATGGGCGATCGCCTCAACAAACAAGCTCTCCAAAATGCCCTTTTATTGTAGCTAGAATTCGGCGGTTGAAACCGCTACTACAGAAACAAAGCCCGCCGACGCGGGCTAAGAAATAAAAGGGGTATTTCAGCCAAATTGCCACTAAAAAACAAAATAGTCAGAACCCCGACTTATTCAAGAAGTCGGGGCTCTGACTGTGAAAAAGTTTAGATTGCTTTCTCGTTTAGTCGGCGGGAGTGAGGGAAACTAATAGGGTGATGCTGTCAACGCCGATGACATAAACGGTGTCTCCCGGTGTGAGGGTGATTTGGCGATCGCACCGTGCGGGCCACCAGCTACCTTGAAAGCGGACGCGACCTGTTTGATTCGGGTAAATTGATTCATCGACGACTGCTTCTTCGTTGAAGTAGTGAAAATTTGTATTGATGTAGTTGTCGATTAACATATTATCTGCTGTGCTGTAGCTGTGAACAGAAAAAATAGAACCGAAAGCTTTTGCTAAGTTGAACATTTTACTGACTCCTTTTGTGTTAAAATATAGGGAATTATTAGGTGCTGTTTCTGCTATTTAAAAGGCTGCATTTCCTGGTTCTTGATGCTGTGAATTAGTCGGCGGGAGCGAGGGAAACTAACAGAGTGATGCTGTCAACGCCGATGACATAAACGGTGTCTCCCGGTGTGAGGGTGATTTGGCGATCGCACCGTGCGGGCCACCAGCTACCTTGAAAGCGGACGCGACCTGTTTGGTTCGGGTAAATCGATTCATCGACCACGGCTTCTTCGTTGAAGTAGTGAAAATTGGTGTTGACGTAATTTTTGATTAACATATTGTTGGCTGTGTTGTATCCTTGAGTAGAGAAGATAGAGCCGAAAGCTTTTACTACGTTGAACATGATATCTACTCCTGTTGTGTTAAAATATATGGATGTGTAATTGTCTGTTTCTGCTATTTGAGAGGCTGCATTTCCTGGTTGAGATTGATTGCTTGCCCTGTTATTTCATTGTTCTTGTCCGTGGTGCTTCCATCCGGATCGAAGGCAAAAATATTTTGAATTTTTTGGTGATTTGACCAGCGGTTGCGGAGAGTCTAAATTGAGTAATTCCGAGGTATTGAATTAAGGATTTAGCTGTCGCTAAGTTGCTGGGATTTGTCTCACTGGTAGATGTTGTTAGCTACATTAGCGCTGGGCTGATTCCGCATTACTGCTGCTGTGAAGATGTTTTCTTTTTTGATTTGAGGATTTTTTGAATGGGTTGTGACTCGCTTGCTTTACACTTACTAATTTATAAAAAGTCGAAGGTATGTGGTGCGATCGCCCTGACACTTTCGGGCTCCGGTACTGGCACAGGACACTTTTGTCCCGACAAACAACGATTTATCAAGTGTTTCAGCTTATGAGTACGGCCGGTAGCTGTGCCAATCGAGCAAAGTGGACTACCGCAGGCGGTGAATTTTGAGTTTACGCAATGTCGATCGGCAAATCCGGAATATCCATACATATCTAGTGCGCGACTCACACCATCGCCGATCGACATACCGTTATAGGTTTCTAGTCAGGGCCCAACTCCTCTCTCTTCTGATGAATACCCAAGTCCGAACGATCGAACCGACTTTGCGTACTTAGGGCTTGCTGAACATATCGATCGCACTTGACGTGGCGAAAGGTTATTCGATCGCGCTTTGCGTGAATAAAGTGCAAAATAAACAGGTAAAATAGGTCAAAACCCGTGCATCACCACCTGCGATCTCCTGTACAAAAAAGCCTCGCGGTGCCTCCAGCCCCCCATCCAAGTTTGAACTGCCTTTCGGAGGAAGGCTGTCCTCAGACAACCGTTGGGTAAAAATGGGCGAACTAATCCCGCGATCGGAATTTGAATCAGAATATGCTGAAAACTTCCCTACAGACTCATGGGGCACCAGCCAAACGATGGAGGATGGCATTGGGGGCATTAATTATCAAAGAAAAACTCTTAATTAGCGACCCTTCAAACGGTAGAACAGAACCGGGAAAATCCCCATCTGCAATACTCGATCGGTCAATCAATCTACAGTAATGAACTACCATTTAACCCATCACCCCGCCGTACACTTTTGACGCGCGTATTAGTTCCAACCTAATTAATAAAGTGAACGAACGCATGGTTGAAAAAATGCGAGAAATCACTAAGCGTCAAACCCGAAAAAAAAAGGATTCGGACAAAAATGAGTTATCCAATCGCGGTCAGTCGATCGTAGATGCAACCTGCGCCCCTGCCGACATTAGTTATCCGACGGACTTAGGACTATTAAACACAGCCAGAGTTCATACCGAAAAAATCCGAGATATCCTGTATAAACAAATCAAAGAAAATACCACTAAAAAACCAAGAACCTACCGCAATCTTTCCAGAGAAGACTACTTATTAATAGCCAAACAAAGACAGTCCACCCGCACCAAAAGAAGACAGGCAATTAAGAAATAATTTCAATATAGCACTTATCAGAAAGATGACGTATGCCTTATGCCCTGCGCGGGCCGATGCCCGATGCTTTTAGGCCCGATTCCCGACAGTACCTCATCTTTCTGAGAAAAGCTATATATCAAAATAAATTTAGCTCATATCTACTCGTTACCGGGAAGAGCCTGGTAACGCTTCTGGGGCGAGGAAGAGCCGACCTTTTCGCAGGCGAGACTCTTCAAGAGTGACATCGATTCCTAGGCTCTTAGCCTCTCAACCAGTTATTGAAAATGATGCGAGGATTGCTATATATCAAAATAAATTTAGCTCATGTTGAACAGCTAATCGATTTAGGTGCGAGCCGAGAAAGTCTGAATAAAAAACAATATAAAACCTTGCTAGTTCTCACAAGCGATCGCCCGCTATATCTGTATTATATCCGCCTTAATCTGCAGTAAAAACCAATCAAAATTCCGATTTTTGCCAGCTCATGTACATTTAAATTGTTCGTTAGGTGTGGGCGGGTTTACTATATTATGGATTTTAGGCAATTATTGTTGGCAAAACCCGCCCCTAGGCGTGGCAATTGTTGGTAAAACCCCCTTAATATCCCGGCTCTTGATAAGCAGGTTCTTGATAAGCAGGTTCTTGCCACTCGCGGCGCCGGGGTTCGGGATTGGGATTGTAAGGTACGATCGCCCCATCATCATTGACAATCATCCCCCGAATAATCCTATTAGGCTGAACCGGTTTTGCCTTAATACTGCCTTTGCGGCCCTCCAACTCCGGCAACTTTGGAAACTTCTCAACCGGCATTCCCTTCACAGCTTGACTCATAAAATCGCGCCAATTGTAAGCTGCAGTACCGCTAGTTCCCCCCGTCGGATAATTGTCATCATTCCCCAGCCAAACGCCAGTCACCACCTGCGGAATGTAACCGATAAACCACAAATCCCGCACGTTTTCTGAAGTACCAGTTTTGCCGGCAACAGCGCGATCGGACAAAGCAGCAGGCGCGCCCGTACCCCCTTCCACTACACCCTCCAACATCCAAGTAGTAATTGCAGCGCTATTTTTATCTAAAACCCGTTTCGGTTTAAAATCAGCCTGATAAATGACATCTCCCCGCTGATTGATCACCCGAGTAATTCCGTGCGCTTCAATAAAATTACCTTGGGATGCTAAAGTACCGTAAGCATTAGTTAACTCCAGCAAATTCACCTCAGAAGAACCCAAAGCCAGGGAATAAATCGGACTTAATTTAGACTTAATTCCCATATCGCGGGCTAATTTGATCGCAGGTTCAAAGCCGACATCGACCAACACCTTCACCGCCACCACATTCACCGAAGCCCTCAAAGCGTCAGACATCGATCGCCAGCCACTAAACCTTTTGCCGTAATTATTCGGTTGATAGCCGTCGAAAATAATTGGCTCATCTTCATAGCTGTCGTAAGGCGAAAAACCGGCTGCGATTCCGGCGGCATAAACCAACCCTTTAAACGTCGATCCGGGTTGTCGCAAAGCCTGGGTAGCGCGATTAAACTGACTTTCCTTAAAATTTCCGCCGCCGACGAGCGCCTTAACTTCCCCAGTTTTAGTATCCATAGAAACCAAAGCTGCCTGTTCAAAACCTTGACGGCGGCCATCAACCTCGATCGCATCTTTAATCACCTGTTCCGCTATTTTCTGCCACTTCAAATCCACCGTCGTTTCGACAGTCAAACCCCCAGCTTCCAAAGCATCCTTAGAAACATAGCGCGGCAGTTCTTTCCGAATGTAACTAGCAAAATAAGGCGCGACTACTTTAAATCGCTTCGGCGGACTTTGTTTAACAGCAATCGGTTCTGCCATCGCCTCCTTCGCCTGCGCTTCTGTAATTACCTTCGCTTCCTGCATTTGTTTGAGCACAATATTGCGGCGTTCCTTAGCAATATTCGGATTTACCAAAGGAGAATATTCGCTCGGTGCCGGCGGCAAACCCGCCAAAGTTGCCATTTCTGCCAAAGTCAACTTATCTACAGTTTTGCTAAAGAAAACCCAAGCCGCATCTGCTACTCCGTAGGCATCCGAACCCAAATAAACCAGATTTAAATATCTTTCTAAAACTTGGTCTTTAGTCAACTCCCGCTCTATTTTCAGAGCCAAAATAGCCTCTCGAACCTTTCGCCTAATACTTCTTTCTTGGTTGAGAAAAACCACGCGAGCCAATTGTTGCGTAATTGTACTGCCGCCCTGCACCAAATCTCTCGCTACCAAATTAGAAGCAATCGATCGCACAATACCTTGATAATCCACCCCGCGATGTTCGTAAAAACGGCGGTCTTCGATAGAAATAAAAGCTTTCTTCAACAAATCGGGAATTTCATCAAGTTTTAGCTTATCTCTAGTTGCCGGCCCCGACTGCAACAAAATCGTATTGTCTGCCGCCTTAATTGTCAGCGTGCCGTCGCGGTTAAAGGCCGACAAATCGTTAACATCCGGCAAACCTTTCTCTAAGGCGTGCAAAATCCACAAACCGTATATTAAACCGCCACCGCTCAGACTAGCAACACCTACGGCAATCCAAAATCGCGGGCGGCGAGACCGGAGTTTTTTTAACTTTTTCTGTAGTTTACTATTTTCCTGTGGTTGGCTATTTTCCGGTAATGCGCTATTTTCCGGTAGTTCAGTATTTATTGGCAGTTGGGTGTCCGCCAGCGCGCTATTTTCTGGTAGTTCAGTATTGATTTGTTCCAGTTGGGTGCCGGGCAGCGCGCTATTTTCTGGTAATTTGCGACTATTATATCTCTGGGATTTTTTTGGTGATTTAGTTCTGTGCCCACTCAATCGGGCCTGCAACACTTCTTTTCCCTTGGCTTGCAACGTACTAATTAGAGGCTCAATTTCCAACCAAATGATTAAACGTTTCAGCCCTTGCCAGTTGCCCTTAACTCTGAGATATCGATCGTCTTCTGAGTCGGAATAATAATATTCCTGTCTTAATTCTGACTCTTCTGGAGGTTCAGCATCTTCTGATACCACATACTCCGATCGCTCGCTCCTTGCCTGTGGATACAATTGAGGCAGGGAGGGTGACGAGTTTAGCCCCGTGCTATTGGCAGCATTTGGCGATTCTCCATCGGAATTACCGCCTGCTTCCTTAGTGACTTTGCTCAATTCATCTTTTTTGATATTTGAGAAAAATTCTGCCACGTTCAGACCTTCAAACCTCATCAACTTCAATTAAAAATTAAAAATTAAAAAGGCGAACCTCCTTCAATTTTTAATTTTTAACTTGACATTTTTTATTCAACAACACTGCGAACAGTCTTGAGTTAATTATTTTGAATTAAAAACTATTTAACTCAAAATTCCCCGCTCTTAATTCTTCTTAACTCGCATGACCTAGTGCCAAGGCTGCTACCAGCATACCCAAAACCAGGAAAGGCTGAGCGCTAGCCTGATATTTAACATCATTTTCCAGGGGATTGCGTAAAAAGTACATATCCTGAAAAGTAATTTGGGGAATTATCAGCAGCAGGAGAATGACAGCGTAAAGGTTTTGGTGGATGGCGATCAGGTAGCCTGCAATCCCAGCTTGAAAGATGTCGATCATCAACACGCAAATCCAAGCTGCTGTGCTGATACCAAACATCACTGGCAAAGATTTTAACCCCAATTGCCGATCGCCCTCGACACTTTTAAAATCGTTAACGATCGCAATTCCCAGCCCTGCCAAACTGTAAAACAGGGTCAAAATCATAATAGTAGCATCAAGTTTGCCGAACAAAGCGTGACCGGCCCACCAAGGCAGAGCAATGTAACTAGCACCCAGGGCATAATTTCCCAACCAGCCATTCTGCTTGAGTTTCAGCGGTGGCGCAGAGTAGATGTAAGCTAGAAACGCGCCGCCGAGAGTCAACACAGTCATGATTGGGAATTCGTGACCCGCCCACAAGTCTAGAGCATAAGCCACCCCAATGCCTGCGGCTAATAATACCAAAATTTGCGTTACTACTTGGGGAATCGAGATGATACCGGAAGGAATCGGGCGGTAGGGTTCGTTAATAGCGTCGATGTCGCGATCGTAAAAATCGTTCAAAGTTTGAGTGTAGCCAGTAAGCAAAGGCCCTGACATCAACATACAAGCTGCCGCGATCGCGAAATTCTCTAAATTCCAAACATAGTTTCCAGAAGACGCAGCCCCGCACACAACGCCCCAAATTAAGGGAATCCAGGTAATCGGTTTCATCAGTTGCAAGCGAATCTTCCAGATCGAAGTTTCCCCGCTAGAAGCGCCTTTCATGCCCAACAGTTGCCGAGTTTTGGCACTGCGATCTGCGGTAGCAGCACTTTCCGGTGCAGCTTCTGGGGAGATTTGAGATGGAGGAGAGTCAGACATAATTTGATGTTAGCGGTACTGCTACTGTTGTGTCGTTTGGGATTTCAATAATAATTCTGACAGTATACAACTGATATTTAAGGCATCGTCTGAAAAACTTACCCCGGATTGGAGTTGATGCTAGGGAAAATTACCATTTTACCAATATTGTTTAATATCATTATTTTGTGCAAATGTCAAGATTTTTAAGAGTTTTTTTAATTTTTTTGTTGGGTTCGCCTGCTGGGGAGATTTTTGCCAGCAGGTAGATTGTATGTCAGTTACCAGGATGCGATCGAGCTTTTTGTCCTGCTAACCTTGAATCATCCGATCGAGCCAAAACCGGTGGCAGAAACTCAATATGTCTTCTACATGACTTACCCAACTAAACTGTTCGTACTAAGCTGTTGCCGCCTGTAAATTATATGTCACAAAACAATTTTCCGTCTTGTGGGGTGGGCTGTCCCGTCCTGAACATAGAATTTAAATGCCGCGACAGCTTAACAACTGCCAATTAACAAATATGGCGGTAGGAATCAAAAGGCAGTCCCGTCCGCCGCTTGACATCAATAACTGATTTGTATGCACCTTCGATCTGCCTTTCTCTAACTATTGTTTCAGCCACAACCCGATCTAAACCGCTCTGAATTAACTCTTCCGGCGACAGAATATTTAACCGTTTCCAACTAAACTGTGATTCTTTTTGATAATTGTAGCTGAAGCAAATCATCGGAGCGATGCGCCTGACGTGACTTTCGGGAACTCCGGCGATTTCCGATAACTCTTCGGGGTGCGTAAAAATGTAACCTTCGTTTTGCAAAGATTCAATATCGTTAGCGTAGACGATCGGCAAACCCAATATTCTGACCAAATCGTCTTTGGTACACTCATTAATATCTATTTTGCCGCGCTCCTTTGCCAGTTCTCGGGCATTGGTCGCAGTTGCAGGAACGAGTAAACCTCTGGGTGCGGTTTTGATAAGATAGCGCTTTTTCAAGGCAAAAGCAGTGACAATTTGAGCTATCCAAACCAGCGTTCCAAAATTAGTTGAAGAAGATAGCGCTAGTGCTGCTAAAGTAAAGCCAACACCCCATCCCATCCAACTGCGAATATTTGTTTTTTGGCCTGCATAGGCGATCGCCAGTCCGCCGAAGTAGGGAATAAAAGAATACCACACCCACTTGGGAGTTTGACGCAGCCAGTATAAATCTTGAGACACTGTAGTTTTATCCTCGATCTATTTTAGAGTTCAATACGGTTCATTTTAAAATGTTTCTTCCCCGGAGATCCCCCTAAATCCCCCTTAATAAGGGGGACTTTGAGAATATCTTGTCCCACCCCCTACTCCCCTTTGTAAGGGGGGTTAGGGGGGATCTCCGGGCTTAACTGAAGCGTATTGGTTTATATTTGACTCTTGTTTAAATCCCAGCCTTTTGATAGTGACTTCCCTTCTTGCTTAGATACGTTAAATCCGTTAAATCGGTTACAGAATCCGTGGCCGAACTTCTTAACTACAATTCTCGGAGCAGTTTTTGGCGTTTTTCTTCATATTCTTCGGCGGTAATTGCACCCATATCGTAAAGTCCTTTCAATTCGGCGATCGCCCCTGTCACATCTTTTGCCCCTCTGAGCATATACCCAGAAGGCAATGCTCCGTGATTGTACTGTACCTGAAAAGCTTGTTCCGACATCAGCAGCAGACCGATAAAATCGAAAAATGCGATCAGTGAGGGAATTAACGTCCAGGAAAAAAGCAAATAAAATAGTCCTGCTACGTTATTTCCCAAATAAAACTTGTGTCCTCCGAAACCTCCAATAAAAAAAGCTAACACAACTGCTACGGTTTTATCTTTTACCATTTTCCCTTTCCCCAGTTTTTTTACTTTAACTTGTGCGATCGAGCTAAGCAATATTACTAATTTTTACTCATTTATTAGGTTTTTTGCGAAACTTAGACATCAAAAAATACAGCAGAACTATACCGGCTTGAGCTTGGAGAATGACCGAGTAGCCTCTCAAGAAATAATTTAGTTCGCTGCCGGAATTGAGAGAAAATATTAAAATGCCTAGAGCTGCATAGGGTGCGAAACGCATCCAAGTCGGCGCTCCCTCTAACTTGTGGCTGTTGAAATTGCTCATTGGTGCGACCCATCCACAAAAACCGTACAAGATGTTACTTCTATGTTAAAACAAGTTTTTCCGTTTAGCTTCCCGATTTGGGACTAGATTGAAGATCGGGGGCTGGTGGCGCACCTGCTTTTTTCGCAGTTTTTCTCAAACCTGCGAAAAAAACAAGGCGAATTCACAATTGTTAACAACCGCGCGAATTAACCCGCGCCGCTGCCCAACAGAAACAGGCTCAGGAGAGTTCCGCTGTTCCAAAGACTGTGGAGAAGCATGGGAGCGAGGAGGTTGCGCGATCGCGTGTACACAAAGCCCAACACCGCACCCAAAGTCGCCAAAGGCAGAATCTCGGAGACACTCAAGTGAGCCACGGCAAACAAGAAAGCCGAGGCTGCGATCGCCCCCCAAACAGGCAAATAGCGAGTCAGAGAAGGCAGTAGAAAGCCCCGAAACACGATTTCCTCAAAAACCGGAGCGGCGATCGCAGCAGTGCCGAAAAACACCGCCAGAGCCACGTTGTCCCTACCTTCAAGGACGATCGGCAAAATCGGATTGCTGCCACCTTGTCCCTGCCATAATTGCTGATTGATCAGCGACACCACAACTACCAAAGGCAAAGCCACAAAATAGCCGCCGAAGCCCCACAAAAACCAATTTCCCCGCCAATTAAGCCGAAACCAACCGTCAGGCAAAGGCAAAAAAGACTTAATTGAAAAATACAGTACCGAAAGCCCCCCAGCCGACAGCAACAAATAAGTAGCAAAGATATAAAAAGCCTTTTCGCGCGGGTCAAAAGTAGCCGGACTGAGTTTTAAAACAGCTAGAGAAACTGGCAATAATAAATAGGGAATCAAGATTTGCCCGACAAAGAAAAAACCGACCACAAGCACCTGCCAAACAATCTCGCCATCCCAAGGCACATCCCAAGCCAAACTCCCATTTCGCGACAGCAGCGGCCCGGAACTGGCCTTATCTAACTGTCGCCGCTGCAACAGCCACTGTAGAGTCAAACCAACCAGCAAAACCGTACCGATGCAAAGTGCGATCGCCGGAATGCCTACAATAAGTGCCAATTTTTCTATAGCTTGTTCAGCCGTTGCTTGCTCTGTAGCTTGCAGGGCTGCTAGTTCCTTAGAACGTTCTTGCAGCTTGTAAAGTTGAGCGAGAGCGCGATAGCGAAACCAACCATCCAAAGACTTTTGAATGCGCGGCTCGGCATCCGGCAGCAGTTGAGCCGGATCGCTCCAAATTCCAGTTAAAACTCTAGCAGTTGCCACCGAAGAATTGCCATCACTTTCAGTTTTGTCACCCTCAATTAATTTTTCCCAAGTTTGGATTGCTGCCTCAGTTTTGTCGTTGCTTGCCTGCAAAATTCCGACGCGCAAGTCAATTTCGTTTTGCAGCGCTAACTGTTGCTTGACAGACTCTGACAAAACCTTTGTTTGAGCCAAATTCTGAGTATTATTATCAGGTTTAGCTGCGGTGGCAGACTGAATATCTTTAATTTGCGATCGAGTTGTTGTGATAGCTTTTCGAGTTGTATCTCGCGCTTCTCGATACTGCGTCAAAGCAGTATTTAAAGGATCTGTACCGACAATATTGTTGCGTGCCGAAGTTAAATTAGCATCCCCATCATTTTGTGGTTGCCACTCGGAGGCGTGAAGCAGCAAATTTGTCTGGTAGAGTTCCAGTCGGCTTTGAATTTGCGGCTGGTTCCAACTACCAACTAAAGATAAACCGACCAGGGCGATCGCGATCGCCGTTAAAATACTTAAAATTATCCGCTTCAGTGTCATTCCTGCTGTTCCGTCCCGCGCAAATCCGCAACTACTAAATCTTGTCCGTCTTCAATCATAGGCGGTTGCAGTCGAGAGTAGCCCCACAACTGGTAAAATTTCACTGGCTCATCTTTTTGACTCGGCTCGCACCCTTCGACTGGGTAAGGCACGCACCGCACTGGTGTCAACAACCAGTTGCAACGTACTGTCAGTCTACAGTTTGACAGGCCCCGAACAGCAGAGGGGGACAGAAAACGCTCTGCCGCCACCCTTCCAGCAGGGGGATGCGAGATTTTTCAATGAGGTAAGCTGCGTACCGCGCATCCTTCAACTCGGTAACGGGATAAGGATCGAAAACTTAATAATTTAAGCACCTCCTACAGTCCTTTATCCTGTAAGTTGCGAAATAGAAGGAGGCAGAGCCTCGGGATCTGCATTACCAGGCTCTGCCTGGTAACGAGAAAAGGTGCGTACCGCGCATCCTTCAACTCGGTAACAGCGTAAATCGTAAATCGTAAATCTAAAATCTAAAATCGAATGACTCGCATTATCTTAGTCCGTCACGGCAAAAGCACCTACAATCAAGAGCGCCGCATCCAAGGCCGCCTCGACAAATCAGTTTTGACAGAAGCAGGGCGCAGCAGCGCGATTCAAGTAGGCGACATACTCAGTAGCATCGCCTTCGATGCTGCGTATACAAGTCCCCTGAAGCGAGCCAAAGAAACAGCCGAAATCATCCTGTCGCGCTTGACAAATCCGCCACAACTGCAACCAACCGATAAATTGATGGAAATCGATTTACCTCTGTGGGAAGGAATGTTGCGTCAAGATGCGATCGACCAATTCCCCGAAGCATATCAGCAATGGCAAAAACAGCCAGACAAATTTTCCATGAAACTACCTTCAGCCGAAGGAGAAGTCGAACACTTTCCAGTATTGGCAATATTTGCTAACGCCCGCAATTTTTGGAAAGAGCTTTTATCGCGCCACCGGGAAGGCACAATTCTAGTAGTAGGTCACAACGGAATCAACCGCGCGCTCATCGCTACAGCCTCGGAAATTACCCCGAATTACTATCAATCTATTCAACAGTCAAATTGCGGGATTAGCGTCATCAATTTTGGGCCTTCTCCTGTAGGTGGCGATGAAAAAACAGAGCAAAATAAGAAAATTGCCGTTCAATTAGAATCGCTGAATTTAACCGCCCGTACCGGAGAAAAATTCCCGAAACCGAGGGACGGACACAGCGGCCCGCGCTTGTTGCTGGTGCGTCACGGCGAAACAGATTGGAACAAAGCAGGTAAATTTCAAGGACAAATAGACGTACCTCTCAACGATAACGGTCGCGAACAAGCTCGGCAAGCCGCAGAATTTCTCAAAGATGTAAAATTAGATTTTGCGATTAGCAGTTCCATGCTGCGCCCGAAAGAAACTGCGGAAATCATCCTTAAATATCACACCGATTTGCAACTACAACTCCGCGACGAATTGAGAGAAATTAGTCACGGACTTTGGGAAGGAAAGTTTGAATCAGAAATAGAACAATCCTATCCGGGTTTGCTGGATGAATGGAAAACATCTCCAGAAAACGTACAAATGCCCGAAGGAGAAAATTTGGAGGAAGTTTGGAGTCGGGCGATCGCAGGTTGGCAAGAAATTGTACGATCGGTTTCTGGTACAGGAATTGTAGTTGCTCACGATGCCGTCAACAAAGCCCTTCTGTGCCACCTGTTCAATTTGCAACCCGAACATTTTTGGCAATTCAAACAAGGAAATGGGGCAGTTAGCGTCATCGATTATCCCCACGGCCCCGACGGTTTGCCAGTATTGCAGGCGATGAACATCACAACTCATTTAAGCGGCGGCATTTTTGACAAAACAGCAGCCGGAGCACTGTAATAGGTTTGTAGTGAGGACTTCGGTCTTCACTACAAACCCGATCGGCGTTATTTTACGCGACATGATATAAGTTTTGAAATGTTTGACTTTTTATGTTTGATATGGTTTTCTGTTGGATCGGAATGATTTAACCGCAGAGAACGCAGAGAACGCAGAGGGAGACAAGAGTGATGAATAATTCTGATGAAGAGCTGATTTGATTGTGAATTGTAAGTTATGAGTCGCGAACTGCTACAAAATGTAAGAGTGTTAGATCCAGTTTCAAAGCTCGATCGCATCGCTGATATTCTAATTAAAGAAAATCAGATCGAAACAATCGAAGAAAAAATTACCGAGATTCCCGCCGACACGGAAGTACGAGATTCTCAGGGACTAATTTTAGGGCCGGGATTGGTCGATATTTACAGTCACAGCGGGGAACCGGGTTTTGAGGAACGGGAAACCCTGGAATCCTTGATGCAGGCTGCTGCTGCTGGCGGTTTTACGCGGGTGGCGATTTTGCCGGATACGTCGCCACCTGCGGACAACTTGGCCGGTTTAGCTTTGTTGCAGCAACACATCCGCAATTTGTCGATCGGGCTGCCCCGCTTGTATTTTTGGGGCGCGCTGACAGCGGGCGTTAAAGGGCAGCAGATGGCTGAGTTGGGCGAGCTTGCCTCCCCTGCGATCGTGGGGTTTGCCGACGGTTTGCCGCTTAGCAATCCGGCTCTGGTGAGGCGTTTGCTTGAATATATCCAGCCTTTGGGCAAGTCGGTGGCTTTGTGGCCGTGCGATCGAACTTTGGCAGGAAATGGCGCGGCGAGGGAGGGTGCGGTGTCGGTGCGCTTGGGTTTGCCGGGAATTCCTGCGACTGCGGAAACATCGGCTTTGGCGGCCATCCTAGAGTTGGTGGCATCGGCGGGCACGAAAGTACACATCATGCGCGTTTCTACGGCGCGCAGCCTGGAATTGATTCGGGATGCTAAGGCGCGGGGTTTGCCGGTGACTGCGAGTGTGACTTGGATGCACTTGCTGTTGAATGTTGGGGCAATTTCAGGTAACGCCAAAGATTCTGGAGGCGGGAAAAATGCTCTGACTGCTTCGTTTGCTTACGATCCGAATTTACATCTAGAACCGCCGCTGGGCAATCTGGGCGACCAATTAGCGCTGATTCAAGCTGTGAAAGATGGGGTGATTGATGCGATCGCGATCGACCACAACGCGCATACTTACGAGGAGAAAACTGTGGCTTTTGCTGATAGTCCGCCTGGGGCGATCGGCTTGGAATTAGCCTTGCCTTTGCTCTGGCACGGACTCGTGGAAACCGGCAAACTTTCGGCTTTAGAACTGTGGCGAGTGTTGAGCGCAGGCCCCGCCGTTTGTCTCGGACAAACGCCCCCCACGGCTGCACCGGGAGTCTCTGCTGAGCTGATTTTGTTCGACCCGTTAATGACTTGGACGGTTGAGGCGCACAGTCTGAAGTCGCGATCGGCAAATACGCCTTGGTTGGGACAAAAATTAGCCGGAAAAGTTGTGAAAACTTGGATTAATTCACCCTTGAAATAGAAATTAATCTGTTGTATAATACCATTTTTTTAAAGATATGCTATGGATAAAATCTGAGCCCCCCCTTAGTAAGGGGGGGTTGGGGGGGGTAATATCTAGCGCTACTTTATGAAATTGTTATAACAGGCATCTTGCCTGTTTCTGGGAATGCTGCCTGATGTGAATCATCACAAAACATAAATACATGATTGCTGCTCTTGATGCGTGGAATTCCCCACCGCAAAACCTGAAATTAGACATCAACGAAATTCATGTTTGGCGCGTCTCCCTGGCTCAAACAGAAAATTGTTTGCAGAATTTACAACAAACTCTTTCAACCGATGAACAGACAAAAGCAGAGCGTTTTCATTTTCCCAAAGATCGAGATCAATTTATTGTAAGTCGCGGTGCGCTGAGAGCGATTTTGAGTCGCTACCTGCACATAAACCCCACCCTTCTACGCTTTGAATACAATCCCTACGGCAAACCATCTCTCACCGTCGCCCAAGGTGGAGATACCCTGCGTTTCAATTTATCTCACACTAGGGGAATAGCTCTAATTGCTATAACCAAAAATCGAGAAATTGGTGTTGATATTGAAGCCATAAAGCCCAAAACTTCTTGTTTAGAAATTGCTGCAAGATTTTTTTCACCCTTAGAACAATTAGCACTCAGTTCGCTGCCAGAACATCTCCAGACGACAGCTTTTTTCACCTGTTGGACTCGCAAAGAAGCTTATATCAAGGCAGTAGGCAAAGGACTTTCTCTTCCTTTAAATGAGTTTGATGTCACCCTCGCACCTGGAGAACCAGCAGCGCTGTTAAATGTCAAAGCAAACCCCGATGAAGCATCAAAATGGTCTTTAATTGAATTAATTTCCACTTCAGATATGGTAGCGGCTGTTGCAGTTGCAGGAGATTGCCACAAACTTGATTGTTGGCAGTGGACGGCAGAGTGTTGAGTTATGGTTCGTATTATTGTTCAAGACAATTTGGGCTTCGACTCAACAGAGAGCACTTCAATAAAAAATGCAAGTCTAGACAATATTCCGACCCATACAAAGTATAAAATACAGCGTATTCACGGTTTATGAAGTACACACTCCTAACCGGGTTTCTTTAGAGTTCTCGCATCATTACAGATTCTGTGTCGATCGCACGCCAAACTTGCGTACCGTACAGGTACAAATAAGGACACAACTTAGTTGTGTCCTTACGGGATATTGGCTGCAACTTGCAACCGTACAGCAGATTTAAAAGTTTAACCAAATCGATAGCCGAATCCCCGTACCGTAATGATATATTCCGGTTGACTGGGATCGATTTCCAACTTTTCGCGCAGCCAGCGGATGTGAACGTCAACTGTTTTGCTGTCTCCGATAAAATCGTGACCCCAAATTTTTTCCAGCAACCTATCGCGAGACCAAACTCGCCGGGGATTACTCATAAATAGTTCCAGTAAGCGAAACTGTTTAGGAGAAAATTTTACTTCAATTCCGCGAACCAATACGCGGCATTCTTCGGGATACAAAGTTATGCTCTTATATTGCAGCATCACCGGTTGCGACAACTGACCGACGAGGCGCACTCGACGCATCAGCGCCCGACAGCGAGCGATAAATTCCCGCATTCCAAAAGGCTTGGTTAGGTAATCGTCCGATCCGGCTTCTAGATAAAAAGCGCAATTGTTCGCACTTCCTCTAGCGCCGATAATCAAAATAGGGACGGGATTGCCTTGGTGCCGTAACATTCGACACAGATCCAAACCGTTAATTGAATCCATAATTAACAGGTTAAAGGCAAATTCACCGGGGTATGACGAGGAAGCCTGAACGGAAGGCAGAGCGCCCGGCCCGTCGCTAGTTACTACCACCTCATAGCCCTGTTCTTTAAGGGCTAAAGCTAGCATTTCGCGCAACAGGTCTTCACCTTCTAGTAACAAGATGCGGCCGGCTTGTCCAACAGCCAACCTTGAAGGACTTTCGCTTAATTCAGCAGAAGACATAAATATCAGTGGGAGTTATGTTTGTATGTGGCTAGCGTGAGGTGCCTTCTTCAGTAGCTGAGGCACTCTCGCGCTGCGATCGCCTGTACGACCGCCATTTGTTCATCGCTTGTAATCTTTAGCCAGCCCATCCCACAGACACGCGATCGGCTATTTCTACTTGCTCGTGCAAATAGTACAGCCGTAAAGCAGTTGCGATAGCTGCGCTGTCTGCCTGCGTCCAGGTCTCAGAAGCCAGGTCATTTTTAGGGGTTGGTGTTAACTTCATAAAACATTGCCCGCCGTTAATTGACCAGGTAACACCCAATCTATAGGGAGATACTTGTTATATTACTCTTAAAACGTTATTTAAAGGTAAAGTTTTGGTGATCAATTGGTTAAATTATTAAAGTTAAGTAATATAACTGTAAAGTTGCGATCGCAATGTAGAGCGAACTGTAGGGCTTTGTTTAATAGTACAATAATAAGTTTGCCCAAAGGCTTTTTTCTTGGCTTGCCGGCTAGGATCGAGTTTGTAAGTAAAAATCTGTAAACTGCCTATAATGTTGCTGCATTTGAGTACCTGGCCCGAAGTAGAAGCTTATCTAGAAAGTTCCCGCGGCATAATTATCCCGATCGGCTCCACCGAACAGCACGGGCCCACCGGCTTAATCGGAACTGACGCAATTGCTGCGTCTGCGATCGCCCGCGGTGTCGGCGAAGCTGCCAATGCCTTAATCGGCCCGACAATTAATGTAGGGATGGCCTTGCACCATACCAGCTTTCCCGGCAGCATCAGCCTCCGACCCCAGACCCTGATTCTCGTAATCAGAGATTATATCACATCTTTAGCAAAAGCTGGATTTGAGAAATATTTCTTCATCAACGGTCACGGCGGCAACATTGCCACGATGAAAGCAGCATTTGCCGAGACTTACGCGCATTTGTCGGACTTGAATCTATCGAATGCCGATCGCATCCAGTGTCAAATCGGCAACTGGTTCATGTGCGGTTCAGTCTACAAACTCGCCAAAGAATTGTACGGAAACCAAGAAGGCTCCCACGCCACACCCAGCGAAATCGCCTTAACCCAGTACCTTTATCCCGAAGCAATCAAACAAGCTCCGCTTTCGGAAGAAGTTGCATCCGGGTACAAAATTTACAGTGCTGCTAGCTTCCGACGGCGATATCCCGACGGCAGAATGGGTTCAAATCCGGCCTTAGCAACCCCAGAACACGGCCAGCAGTTGTATGAATTAGCAGTCAAAGAACTGACTAATAATTATTTGGAGTTTTTGAACTCAGATTGAGAATTGTCGGAAAATCTTGATAAATCGCGTTTTGATCCGAGGCCAGATCCCCCTAAATCCCCCTTAAGAAGGGGGACTTTGAAAACTTCCTGTCCCCCCCTTCTTAAGGGGAGTAGGGGTCGAGTAGGGGGCAAGCTAAGGGGGGATCTGCCCTAATCATCAAACACTAGACCTGTACTACATTTGACGTGTTTGTTGAGACGATTTCTACGCCGCAGCTTCCGCTTCCGCTTCCGGTTCAGGTGCATCTGGCACATCTTGCTTGATCGTCAAATAGCGGATCACTTCCTCGCTCAAACGCATGGCGCGTTCCATCGGAAAAATTGCAGCGCCCGGAGCAGTATAGTTCATTTGAACGTATACTCCGTCGCGGTGCTTGCCGATTTCGTAAGCCAAACGGCGCTTGCCGCGGTGCTGAGTCTCGATATTTTCAGCACCTCGATCGCGCAAAATAGTTTGATATTTGGCGATCGCCTGGTCAGTCATTTCCTCGCCCAAGTCCGGGCGCAGAATGTACATTGTTTCGTAAATAAACGGTTTCATGGCAATAATCCCTTATGGACAAACAAGGCTTCTCGCGAAGCAAGGACTTATCATCATATCCCAACAATGAACAATCTCAAAACTAAAAAATCAAATTCCCCAAACAACGGTCGATCGCGGTGGAGCACGCTGTGGACGTACAGTATCATGGGGGCGATCGCACTTTTAATGCTCTTCCCCCTGCTGTGGCTGCTGAGTACCTCCCTCAAATCCCCAACCGAAAACATCTTTCAATATCCCCCGCAACTGTTGCCGCAACAGCCAACCCTCGAAAACTTCATCAAAGTCTGGCAAACCAACCCCTTCGGCCGCTACCTGTTCAACAGCACTTTGATTGCAGTCCTCACAGTCAGCATCAACGTTTTATTTTGCGCCCTCGCCGCTTACCCCTTAGCCAGACTCAACTTTCGCGGCCGCGAAGCCATCTTAATTACGATCGTATCCACAATCATGATACCCTTCCAAATAGTCATGATTCCGCTGTACATATTGACAGTACAACTCGGATTAAAAAACAGCTATTTAGGCGTAATCTTTCCCGGACTAGCCTCAGCCTTCGGCATATTTTTATTGAGGCAAGCATTCCTCGCAGTTCCCAAAGAATTAGAAGAAGCCGCCCGCATCGACGGCTGCACTGAATTAGGCATTTGGTGGCACGTCATGATTCCGGCAATTAAGCCAGCTTTAGTCACTTTAGGAATTTTTGTATTTATCGGTTCGTGGAGCGACTTTTTGTGGCCGCTGCTAGTTTTAGACAGACCGGAATATTACACGTTACCTTTAGGAGTTGCTAATTTAGCAGGGACATTTTCCTTAGATTGGCGTTTGGTAGCGGCGGGTTCAATTATTTCCATTGTTCCAGTTTTAGGACTGTTTTTAGTATTGCAAAAATACATTGTTCCCACAGAAGCGGCCGCCGGAGTCAAAGGATAGAATTAGGGAATTGGGAATTGGGAATGGGGGATTGGGCCTAAAAGCATCGGGAATGGGGGATTGGCCAAACAGGGCATTGGCAAAACAGGGCATGGGGCATTGGGGATGGGGCCTAAAAGCATCGGCCAAACAGGGCATTGGCCAAACAGGGCATCGGGCATACCTCACTTTTTTGAGGCTGTATTAGTTATTGTTACCGACAACTAACAAATAACAACTAATAACTAACAAATAACAGCTAACAAATAACAACTAACAACTAACAACTAACAACTAACAAGTAACAAGTAACAAGTAACAAGTAACAAGTAAGAGGGCGGGCACGGGGCACCGCCCCTACCAACTACCAACTACCAACTAATAAGTAACAAGTAACAACTAACAACTAACAACTAATAACTAATGACTAATGACTAATGACTAATGACTAACAACTAACAACTTCTGCGACAGAACTGACAAAATTTATTGTCTATGTACGAACTGCCCGAAATCCGCTGGATTGTTGACCGCGCTGCTGTCATAGATACGATCGTAGAATTTGCCAATGCGATGGATGCCCAAGACTGGCAAAAAGTGCGGTCGCATTTAGCAGACGAAATAGATATCGACTATTCTGAATTTCGGGGTGAAACTCCCAGACGAATAACCGCAGAAGAATATATAAAACAGCGGGTAGAAGGTCTTGCGGGTTTCCGAACGCTGCACGTCAGCACAAATCACGAGGTAACTCTTAACAATAATACTGCCGAATGCAAGTCTGTCTATCAAATTTATAGACTTGACCCGACTCGCGAATCGGGACAGAATCGGTTTGATACAGCAGGAAACTATTTTCACTCTTTGATTCAAAAAACAGACAGACATTGGCTAATCACAGGAATCAAACAAACTGTGGTAATTGTCAGCGGCAATCCTCAAGTTCACGGTGCCCTGCGCGGTACATCGCCATCATAAAATCTAATTTTCAACAGAAATTAGTCCGTTTTTTTATGACTCAAAATTTCCCCTTACCTCGGAGCAAAAACAGCACTGGGGTAAGCAATCCGCTTGTGATTGAACTGTTCCCAAACCCGCACAAAAAGCTCCGCAATTAAAGACATATCCTCCCGCGTCAAACCAGAATCCAACAACTGATTGTCCTGCCAGCGAGCGCGCAAAATCTTATTAACCATATTCAAAGCTTCGTCGTGAGTGGCATCTTTGAGCGATCGCAAAGCGGCCTCGCAAGAATCCGCCAGCATCAAAATCCCTGTTTCCCGCGACTGCGGAATCGGCCCTGCGTAGCGAAAATCTTTCTCCCTTACTTCCCGACTTTCGATTGCTAACTTTGAATTATCCGCACCTGCCAAAGCCATCTTTAAATCTTGCGGTTCTTTTGCTGCAATTTGCTGTGCTTGGTGGTAGAAATAAGCAATTAACATTGTACCTTGGTGTTCGGGAATAAACGCCTGAATCGCCTTCGGCAATCGATGCTTGCGCGCCATCACCA
>NZ_JBARVX010000467.1:0-5356 GCF_049646505.1 Microcoleus sp. | reverse complement strand
TAGTTATTAGTTATTGGTTATTGGTTATTGGTTATTGGTTATTGGTTATTGGTTATTGGTTATTGGTTATTGGTTATTGGTTATTGGTTATTGGTTATTGGTTGCTGGTTATTAGTTATTAGTTATTGGTTATTGGTTGCTGGTTATTGGTTATTAGTTATTAGTTATTGGTTACTTGCTACAAATTCCCAATTTCCAATTCTCAATCCCTAATAACAACTAACAGTTAACAGTCAACAGTCAACAGTCAACAGTCAACAGTCATTTGCTACTAATGACTAATGACTAATGACTAATGACTAAACAAACTTTTTCGCTTCAGCCAAAGCCGCCTCAAACTTGAGCAACACATCCTTTTCTGTGTGAATAACTTTTTCTTGTTCCAGCAGCGGGCGGCCAAAGCGAAAAATGCCGTCTTGTTCTACGTGGTCAACGGGAGGAAGCGTTTCGGGATGCGGCAAAAATTTTCGGCCGATGGTGTACGGCGTGTGGTAAGAAAAACTAAAATCGGGAAACTTATCGCTCTTGATTTCGAGATAGTAAAGCGAGTAATAATCTTTGGTTTCGCAGTACACGCATTCACGGCATCTGTTTACCAGTTTGCGGTTCTGATTAAAAAACTCCCACTTGTTCCAATAGTAGTCATCTTTCATCATATTCTGGTGGTCGCCGCACAGTTCTAGATATAATTTGTCAGCATCGGGAGGACGATAAAAGTAAAGCATGGCGTAGGGCATTTCAATCAGTAACTTAACTGCTTGATTTTTGCGTTCGTACCATTCCTGCTGGTGAGTTTCGTAGATTTTGTTAGAGTCAATTTCTTGACTTTTTATCTGATTTTCTTTTGCCCACCGCGATGCCCAAACTGTCCAGTAAGCTAGCTGGAAGGTTGCAGAAATTTCCGCCGAACCTTGTTCTTTCCAGTCGGCAATTATTTTTTCCCAAGCTGAACTAAAAGCTATTCGGGATTGTTCGTTTTCTTCGGGGTCTTTTGTACTGACAGAAGCCGCTGTTTTGCCATTGTTTTTGATCGGCGCTTTGGGTTCTTTGCGCCAGTTGTTAATGTCTGCTGGCGTGAGAGTTAAGATGAATCTTCTGTCGTGAACGGGATATTCTAAATGAATTCCAGATTTGAGGAAAGAGCGGTATTCTAAAATAGGAAGTTTGCCTTGTTCTATCCACTGCTGCCGTTCTGCTGCCGAACACTTGAGCATTGCTTCTAATTCTACCGGAGCGACGGCTAATTCACTTTTGAATGTCTCCAAAAATCTTTGTTGTTCGGCTGCGTTTATTTCTAGTACGGATACAATTCGGTTGACGATGTTATCTGTTTTGTCTTCGCAATTTTCGGGAAGTCCTAAGAAGTCGAGGAGTTTGGCTTTGAGTATGCGTCTGGAAGAGATTAGCTCGGCTAACATGAGAAGCTCCAGTAGAGTCTGAACTTGCAATCTTGAACTGGCAAGATTTGGGCAAGTCTATATATCTTAATAGATTCTCTTGAGTTGTCGGCAATTGAATTCAAATTCGATCGACTGTTACCGATATCCGCAGGAAGGCGCACTGCTGTCTGCATACCCGCAATACCTATATTTCAGCGGATTTGAGCGGAAAGGTCGATCGTCCCCATCCACGATCGCCTAAGCAAAAATACTCAAAACAATGTCGCCCGGTCGATCGGGTGGCTAAACCGGCTAAAATCGATAATTGCGATCGCGCACAAACTCACACGCACAGCATTGCTTGTCAAGATGCGTTTACCCTGGTTGCAGCGTCAGTGATTGTTGACTGTTAACAGGATTGCACAATTGACTAATGATTTCTCTGCATCTGCGTGAATCGGCGTCAATCAATTGTCATCTGCGGTGATACATTCTCTTTTTTTAAACCGCAGATGAGGGCAGATAAACACAGATTAACGCAGATAAATTAGATTGATTTTGGTGGCAGCGTCAGTGATTGTTGACTGTTGACTGTTAACTGTTAACTGTTAACTGTTGAGTGTTAACTGTTAACTAATCACGGCAGGAGCAGGAGGGCGGGCACGGGGGCACCGCCCCTACTGACTAATGACTAATGACTAATGACTAATGACTAATGACTAATGACTAATGACTAATGACTAATGACTAATGACTAATGACTAACGATCGCCCGCAGTGCCGATTTTCCACTGTTTGTTCTAAAATCTCAAATTAACAAGACTGTAGAGCCCAAAATTGCGGTAAACTCAGCTTGGCTCAACATTGCCTTCAAATCTAAAACCTAAAATCTCAAATCTAAAATCAAGATGACTGTCCAACTAAGCGATATTGAAACTCAACTAGAAATCCTCGCAAGCGAGTCCAAAAGTGCGATCGCAACGGCGAATACTCTCGAACAACTCGAACAGTTGCGCGTCGGCTACCTTGGCAAAAAAGGCCAACTATCTCAGATTTTAGGCATGATGGGCAAACTGTCGCCAGACCAGCGGCCCAAAGTAGGCGCGATCGCCAATACAGTAAAAGAAGCTTTGCAAGCCGACTTAGAAGACAAGCGCGCCGGTCTCCAAACTGCCCAAATCCAAGCCAAATTAGCCTCAGAAACCCTCGATGTCACCATGCCGGGGATTTTTCGCCCCCAAGGCCGCGTTCACCCCTTAAACGCCGTCATAGACCGCACTCTCGATATCTTTGTCGGTCTCGGCTACACCGTCGCCAACGGCCCGGAAATGGAAACAGATTATTACAACTTTGAGGCGCTGAACACTCCGCCCGACCACCCGGCGCGGGATATGCAAGATACATTTTATCTGCCGGGAGGCGACTTGCTGCGGACTCAGACATCATCGGTGCAAATTCGCTACATGGAACAGCACAAACCGCCGATTCGGATTGTTTCTCCCGGCCGCGTTTACCGCCGCGATACTGTGGATGCTACTCACGCAGCAGTTTTTCACCAAATCGAACTTTTAGCGATCGGTGAAGGTCTGACATTTACTGACTTGAAAGGCACAATTAAAGAGTTTTTGCGGCAAATGTTCGGACAAGATTTGCCGATTCGTTTCCGCACGAGTTACTTTCCGTTTACAGAACCTTCTGCTGAAGTTGATTTGCAGTGGAACGGTAAATGGCTGGAAGTTCTGGGCTGCGGTACGGTCGATCCGAATGTTCTTAAAGGAGTCGGTTTAGATCCAGAAAAATATACTGGATTTGCGGCGGGTTTTGGTGTGGAGCGGTTCGCAATGGTACTTTATGAAATTGACGATATTCGCCGGGTTTATTCTAGCGATTTGCGCTTTTTGCGGCAATTTTAAATGATGAATTGCGATCGGTTTGAGGCTCTGTCTGGAGGTTTGGGTAAATGCAGAGGGATGCTGTTGGTTTCGAGGGATGAGAAAAGAGCGAAGAAACACGCTCTCATGTCTGAAAAGTTTCACCCGGATTGGATTGGTTTTTAGTTAGGACTTTAGTATTTTGGAAAAGAAGGACTAAAGTCTTCATTGCGAACCTTAAAAAGAATGACTAAAGTCCTCACTACGAACCTTTAATACTTTTGGTTTTTAGTGAGGACTTTAGGAATAAAAATTTAATAACTTAAACGATTGCTCGTTACCAGGCTCTGCCTGGTAATGCCGATCCGGAGGCTCTGCCTCCTTTGATCTGGTAACTTACAGGAGATAGGACTGTAGGAAGTGTTTAAGTTATTAAGTTTTCTATCTTTAGTATTTGGGACAACCAGGACTAAAGTCCTGACTGCGAACCAGTTTGACAGTGGTGGAGCGAGCCAACACTATATTATTGATTGTCTAGTTAAAAGCATCCTTGATGCTGTCAACAGCGCGCTCGACAGCGTTCTTGGTGTTATCTACTGCTTTTTGAGTGCGAGCAGAATCTTCTTCGGCTCTTTTCTCAATTGTAGCTGCATCTTCTTTCGCTTTGCGCTCTACGAAACTACCATTATCCGATGCTCGATCGACTTTAGCGGCATTTGTTTTGGCAGCATCCTTAACTTTTTCTTCTGCATCTTTGATGAAATTCTTGGTTTGTCCAGCATCTTTGCTAGCTTTTTCTTGCACCCCGTCGCCAATATCTGCTGCTGCGATCGAGTTGACAGCAGGAGAAGCCATTGCTGCGGTGTTCGATAAAAACCCACCCTGCCAAACAAATGCCATCGCACCCAAGCAAAGCACGGTTGCAGCCATCCAGCGCCCGACATTGGAAAGTAGTTTGGCAAAATAATTCAGTTTCATAGAATACCAAATGAGATATGACATTCTATTTCTACCCGATCGCAGCGATCGACTGAACCATTCTCTAGATAGAGCTTATCCAGCGACGCTCTGTTTAAAAAGATCAGTCTTTTGATAGATTGAAACAAAAAACATCAGTCTATCTATTTTAGATTTTAGATTTTAGATTTTAGATTGGAAATTATTAGAATAGATTTCAAATGCCAGGTTTTGCGGGTTTCAACAGTCTATTTTAGATTTGTGATTTGTGGTGGGCGATCGAACAGTTGACTTTATATCTACAGATTAGGGAATTTTAAGGAATGCTAGCGATTGGGACTTTTGGTGGCTAGATCGACTCAGGTGCGATCGACACTCACGCATTTAAGCTACTGTTAACTGTTGACTGTTGAGCCTCCCCCTTTTCCCTTTTCCCTCTCCGGTTCTAAGATAGCCAGCAATTGACAGGTGCAGCACCTTAATTTGTCTTGGCTTAATTCAGCAAAGATTAATTTTTTTGAATAAAATTTTAGTAAAAAGGATAAACAATGTTATGTAAAACATTTTTATGGAATACAAATCGATTTTTTTGCTATATTGACCTCCAATAAAGATAATGGTTTTGATGAGATGAGGAGTTGAACGGATGAAAAACTTGAATTGCTGGAACAAGCCCGCTGTATTGCTGGGCGCGATCGCACTTGTAGCCGGAAGTTTGCAGGCTCAGGCGATCGGTCATGCCGCCCCACCAATATCCACCACCAGTCAGGATGCTGAAAATATTTCCTTTGAAAACAGCGCCACCTTTCAAATAGCCCAAGGTGAAACCCTTTGCCGCAAAGTCACTCCCAAAGAAGGTTTGACCGTTCGTCAGAACCCAGACCCCAAATCCCCAAGAGTTGGCGGTGTAGCAATGAATACTCAGGTAACACTGTTCCAAGGCGCTACTTCTGTTAAAGCCTCCGACGGTCGCCTCTGGATTCAAATTACCTCTCCGGTAAAAGGATACATTGCTACCGGATACCCCAACAACGAGGCTAATATAGCTTCCTGCACAATTAGTCAAGCCCCAGCCCCAAGTCCAGCACCAGCCCCAGCCCCAGCCCCAGCCCCAGCCCCGGCCCCGGCCCCAGCCCCGGCCCCAGCCCC
>NZ_JBARVX010000466.1:0-10506 GCF_049646505.1 Microcoleus sp. | reverse complement strand
ATCCATCCACTCAAAAAGCGACTGCGCTTGAGCGACGGTTGGATAGATTCGGTAGCGGTAATTCATGGTTAACATTTCACTACCATAGCACATTTAGTGACGAGTATGTCTCTGGTAAATATAAAGCCGTCCTAGAAGGACGGGGTTTTCGACCCAATTTTCTGATAAAATAAACATGATAACGTTCGATCGAGAAAAATGCAATTCCTGGGAAAATGCACAGGACTTGGATTTTTCTCGATCGCACCTACTTGATTGCGGTTGGGCCGCACCTATTACCCTTGGGCCTGCAATTCGCCTAAACGAGCCAACACTTCTTGCGAGTGAATCGTTGGGTTAACCTTGACAAAAGTTTCCCGCAAAATGCCTTCAGGGTCAATAATAAAACTGTGCCGCGCCGAGATAAAGCTCATCCAAGAACCGTAAGCTTTACTCACATTGCCGTCAGTATCGGCTAACAGCGGAAATTTCAAACCTTCAGAATCGCAAAATTCTGCGTGGGAGTTGACATCATCAGCGCTGATGCCGATAATTTGAGTGTTCTTGGCCAAGTATTTCGGCAAGTCTTGCTGGAATCGGCGCGCTTCGATCGTACAACCCGATGTAAAATCTTTGGGATAGAAATAGACTACCAGCCACTTACCGCGATAATCGGACAGCGACACTTGTCCCCCGCCACTGTTTGTCGGCAAACTAAAATCCGGTGCGGCTTGATTCACCGCCGGCAGCTTGCCGCCGAGGGCAAAGGCAGGGGCGGCAAAGTTAAAACTCAAACAGACTAGACAAATTGCCAATAAAGTGCTAAAAAACTTGCGGCGGGAAATCATAAATTCACAACTAGAACTGTACTTAACACAAGTTTACAGTTTTCTGATTAAATGGGTAGGGGCAATTCGCGGATTGCTGCTCAAACCCAAGTCCGGCTTTAGCAACCCTTTGATGATTCGGCGGTTGAAACCGCAATTATGCAAAGGATGTCCGCCTCTGCGGACTAAACAATAAAGGGGGCACTCTACTCGGATTTGGTATCAAAAGCCAAAGATCACTCACTCAAATCACAATTTACTTATGAGCGCTGCACTTCCGTTAACAGGCAAAGCTATTGTAGTCCAGGTAATTAACGGTCAACCCGTTGCGATCGAAGTAGACGGCACTAATGCGCCGATTACCGCTGGCAATTTTGTTGATTTAGTTGAACGGGGTATCTACGATGGGGTGATGTTTCACCGAGTTGTGCGCCAGCCCGATCCTTTTGTGGTACAAGGAGGCGATCCGCGCAGCAAAGATCCTACAATTCCAGCAAGTCAATTGGGAACGGGTAATTTTGTTGACCCGGATAACAATCAGGCGCGTTTTATTCCTTTGGAAATCAAGCCGCAAGGGGCGGCGCAACCTGTTTACAACCAAGTTGTCACCCAGGCGCCGCAGTTGAAACACACTGTAGGTGCTGTGGCAATGGCTCGTGCTACTGCTTTGAATTCGGCTTCTTCGCAGTTCTATTTTGCTTTGGATACTTTGCCGTTTTTGGACGGCAATTATGCTGTTTTTGGCAACGTTGTTCAAGGTTTTGAAACGGTGAATGCGGTGCAGCAGGGCGATCGCATTTCTAGCGCCAAAGTCGTTGGAGGAATTGTCCCCAGTCGGGTTTCTAGCATCGTTAACGATGTTAGTTTCCTCAACAATTTAATTAATACTACCAATTTCGTAAATCTATCTTTGCGAGCGCTCAGATTGCCTGATGCCCCGAACAACTATCAAGTCACTTCCCAAGACTCTCAGCAAAACCCCAGCGGTGTACTGGGAGGTAGCGGAAACGATCGCATCGTCGGTTCACCGATTGATGATGCAATTAACGGCACCCAAGGCAATGATACCCTCACGGGCGAAGCAGGCGACGACTTTCTCAGAGGCGGCAAAGGTAACGACTTAATTAGCGGCGGTGTTGGCAGCGATATTATCAACGGAAATCTCGGCGACGATACTATTAATGGCGATGCAGGTAACGACTTTTTGCGAGGTGGCAAAGGAAATGATGTTCTAATTGGTGGCGATGGCAACGATATTTTGATGGGAGATTTAGGCAACGACACTCTCACTGGTGGGGCAGGTGCAGATACTTTTGTTTTAATCGCAGGTGCGGGCGAAACGGATACAATTACTGATTTTATCTCTGCCCAGGGCGATCGCATTGGCATTGGCGGTAGCATTTTGTCAAACCTGGCATTTACTCAATCTGGAAGCAACACTTTAATTCAATTTGGCGGGGCTACTTTGGCCACCGTTCAAAATGCCACGCCCGCAGCCGTTCAAAATGCTACTTTTGCAATTGATTTTTCTACTATTTCCCGTCCCAATGACTTGCCTGTCGGCGACGCTGCCTTCAGAATAGGCTAACTTTAATTATCGGTGTAGGGTGCGCCACAAGCACCTTACCAATTCCCCATTCCCCATTCCCCATTCCCCCATGAGTAATGACTGCTGACTAATACCGCAGCTTTCTAATTTTAGAAACTGCTTCTTGATAATAATCCATTCTCCCCTGCTGATTAAACAGCCCTGCCGCCTTCTGAAAATCATCAAATGCTCCCTGAACTTCTCTCAATTTGTATCTAGTGACTCCTCGGTTGAAATAAGCTTTAGCAAAATCGCGATCGAGACGAATTGCTGACTCAAAATCAGCTAGTGCTGCCAGGGAATTTTCCATTTGCAGGCGGATCGCGCCTCGGTTAAAGTAAGCTTGGGATAAATTGGGGTTGAGCATTAGTGCGGAGTTGTAATCGGCGATCGCCGCACTATAATCTTTTAAACGAGTCAGCACAAACCCCCGATTGCTGTAATACTTGGCTCGGTAAGGATTGAGTTCGATCGCAGTAGTTAAATCTTCGAGAGCAGATTGTTTGTAACCTAATTTGTAGCGGGCAACACCGCGATCGTTGTAAGCTGGCGCGAATTGCGGATTGAGGTTAATTGCGGCAGTGAAATTTTTAATCGCACCGTGCAAGTCTTGTCGTTCGAGATTTTTTAAACCCTGAGTATAAAATTTTTTGGTGGTAAACTTTAAAATTGCCTGTTGTCGGGCTTGGGCTTGCTCGCCCGAAAATACTTTGCCTGCAACATTAGAGAATCGCCAAGATTCGATCGACTGGAGAATAGTTGTGACAACTAATTGACTGGGGGGAAGGGGGATAGTAGGCATCGGAGGGCTGGGGTTTAACTGTATGCTCTCATTTTCCTCCATATTTGAGCTGCTGACAGTGATCTCCGTACTGTTGGGAAGGTGATAAGTTAGATGAGATTTGGTGATGATCGGGTACAGACTTGTGTGAGCATAGTTGGGTTTAGTTAGCGATCCCGATCGCAACTCCGGCAGAATTGCGTCTGTAACCGCCTAAATCGGGAGAGTGGGAGGGGGTACAGGAGCGAGGGTTCTGTAAAACAACCGGGTTTCTAGGGAGGGAGCGATCGCCCGTGCAGGCTCAAGCCCGATCGACATTTCACTAAGATTTTTAAGTAATATTGCCGGTGAAAGTTGCAGGTTATTTGCTATGCTTTGACTGTACATCAAGAATTTATTGTGCAAATTAGTGTCAATGAACAGAGTTCTGAGGTTGAAAACTTTAGCTGCGGCAGTGCTGGCGATCGCCCTGTTCACCCTCTATTTTACTCCTCCTGTTATGGCCGCGAATGCCGAGGATTTGAGTCAGCTATTAAAAGATAATTGGTGCGTCAGCTTTCTGTGGAAGCAGTGCGATTTGAGCGCTGTCGATTTGCGGGGAAGTAATCTCACTGAAGCCAATTTGAGCGGCGCTAATTTGTCCGGCGCTAACTTGTCCGGTGCTAACTTAAAAAATGCTGACCTTTCTCACGCAGACCTCAGCGGCGCTAATTTAGCCAATGCTGATATTTTGGGTACGAATCTCAGTCGAGCCAATTTGACAGAAGCTAATCTCAACCGCACCAAATTGTGGGATGCCAATCTGACCTTAGCGAATCTGAGCCGCGCCAATTTACAAGATGCTAACTTGTTAGATTCTCGACTTTGGGGAAGCAATCTCACTGAAGCTAATTTAACTGATGCGACGCTGCACGGTGCTGACTTGCAATATGCTAATTTAGCCTACACTAATTTGACAGGTGCGGACTTGCACAGCTTCTTTTTTAGAGGTTCCAAACAAGTCACAAATCTCAGCAATTCTAATTTAGAAGGCGCTATTTTAACGGGAACAAATCTCAGAGGTGCGGTGCTGTCGGGGGCAATCATGCCTGACGGATCTATTAATGAAGAAGTTGGCTTGAATTTAAAGTAAAGTTAAATTAAAGTCTGCCTAACTGCACAATCTCAATAACAGGCTTTTCGACCTGTTTCGCAATTAATGAATTATATTCTACTGCAATAGGTTCCGCCTGTTGCCAGCAGCTTGTTGGAGATGGTGTCAAGATATCAATTTAAACCGGGTGCGATCGACCTTTCAACTCCCAACCAGTCAATTTCGCTAAAATCTCCGAGCTCAAACCGAACCGCCCCCGATCTGTTACAATTTGAAATAGATCCTGAACTCACCTGCCTAGGCATACCAGCCCCGACTTTTGTCGCGCAGAGCAAAAAAATTAGATATTTAGTTTGAACTCCCAGATTTATCTGCAGAGTCAATCTAACATCTAAAATCTAACATCTAAAATCTAAAACCGACTGATGGAAACCCTGCAAACCCAACTTTACGAAGTCGCACAATTTGCTAATAATTTAGTAAACACTCAACTGACACATCTCAGTTTAGTCAGCGTCGGAGTCATCTTTCTGGCGGGGTTGCTAACGAGCTTAACGCCCTGTATGCTTTCCATGTTGCCGATCACGATCGGCTACATCGGCGGATACGAAGCAAAAAGCCGCCTCCAAGCCGCCGCCCAGTCGGCATGGTTTTCTCTGGGATTGGCGACAACCCTTGCGGGTTTAGGTATTGTGGCATCATTTGCCGGCCAAGTTTACGGCAAAATTGGTCTGGGTTTGCCGATTGTTGTCAGCATAATCGCGATTTTAATGGGGCTGAATTTGCTGGAAGCTTTACCCTTGCAAATGCCGTCTTTCGACGCTGCGGGCTGGGTTCCCAAAAATTTGCCTGCGGGCGTGCGATCGTACTTATTGGGCTTAACTTTTGGTTTAGTCGCGTCTCCGTGCAGCACCCCGGTTTTAGCTACGCTGTTAGCTTGGGTTTCCAAAACGGGAGATACAGTTTTAGGTGGCGTGTTGCTGCTGTTTTATGCTGCTGGCTACGTTGCTCCGCTGATTGTAGCAGGTACTTTTACCGCAAGCATTAAAAAGTTGTTAGAATTGCGTCGGTGGTCTAGTTGGATTACGCCTGTCAGTGGTGTTTTGCTAGTAGGATTTGGCGTTTTCTCGCTGGTTTCTCGCATACTTCCTGCGTAAGGTTTGTAGTTAGGTTTGTAGTAAGGACTTTAGTTATTGTTGAGTAAAGATATAGCAATCATTACAAAATTAGGGATTTTTTTTTGGCGAACCGCGAAGACGCGAAGTACACGAAGGAAAAACAAAGAAAGACTTTACAATTGATTTATAATTGCTAGATAAAAACAGTTTATTCCTTCTTCCTTCTTCCTTTTTTTTACCCTGAGCGAAGCCGAAGGGCCTTCTTCCTTCCCCCCTTGGGGGGGGTTCTTCTTCCGACGGACTTACATCCGTTACATCCGTTACATAATCCGTTGCCGAACTTCCCTCTTCCTTCATAATTACCAATGACATCAAAAGAAGTATTTTTATCCAAACTGTCAAGCTGGGCGATGGCGCCTCAAAGGTTTTTTAAGCGAGAAATTTTGCCGGTGCTGGCAGATTTGCGGCTGGCAATTATTTTGTTGCTGGCGATCGCATTTTTTAGCATTTCTGGCACAGTGATAGAACAAGGCCAATCGGTAGAGTTTTACCAATCCAACTATCCCGAACACCCGGCTTTGTTCGGCTTCCTAACTTGGAAAGTTGTACTGATTGCAGGGTTAGACCACGTATACCGCACTTGGTGGTTTTTGTCAATCCTAATTTTGTTCGGCAGCAGTTTGACAGCTTGCACTTTTACCAGACAATTTCCCGCACTAAAGGCCGCCCGCCGCTGGAAATTTTATGAAGAACCGAAGCAGTTTGAAAAATTAGCTCTGAGTGCGGAGTTAGAAACAGTTCCTTTAACTTCGTTAGAACAACTTTTGCAGCAAAAAAACTACCGCATCTTTCGAGAAGGTGAAAAAGTTTATGCTCGCAAGGGCATCATTGGTAAAATCGGGCCGATTATTGTTCACGCGAGTATGCTAATTATTTTGGCTGGGTCGATGTGGGGCTCGCTGACGGGGTTTCTCGGTCAAGAAATGGTGCCTAGCGGTGAAACTTTTAAGGTGCAAAATATTATGGATGCGGGGCCTTGGGCGGGGCCGCAAATACCGAAGGATTGGTCGATGCGCGTGAATCGGTTCTGGATAGATTATAGTCCGAGCGGGGCGATCGACCAATTTTACTCGGATCTGTCAGTTTTGGACAAAACAGGCCAAGAGGTCGATCGCAAAACCATTCACGTTAACGAGCCCCTCAGATATCGGGGAGTGACTTTTTATCAAGCAGATTGGGCGATCGCCGCCGTGCGAGTCCGCCTCAACAAAAGCCCGGTTTTGCAACTGCCAATGGCTCAGTTAGACACTCAAGGTCAAGGCAGAATTTGGGGCGCTTGGATTCCGACAAAACCAGATTTGAGTGCAGGAGTTTCTCTGCTAGCAAAAGACTTGCAAGGAACGATGTTAATCTACGGTACTGATGGCAAATTATTAACTACAGTTCGCGCAGGCACCGCTGTAGAAGTTAACGGCGTGATGTTGGCAATTGACGAAGTTGTAGGGAGCACGGGATTGCAAATTAAGGCTGATCCGGGGATTCCGCTCGTCTATACTGGCTTCGGGTTGCTGATGCTCAGCGTGTTGATGAGCTATTTGTCTCACTCGCAGATTTGGGCTTTGGAGAAAAACGGCAAACTCTACGTGGGCGGGCGCACTAATCGCGCTCAGGTGACTTTTGAAAGAGAAGTTGTGGAGATTTTGGACAAGTTGGCAGAATCGAAAACTGCAGAGGGAAAAAGTGGGATATCCCCGACTTCTCTAGCCAGTCAAAGTTAACCGCACCAATCTGTAGGGTGCACGCTGTGCACCTTACAGATTGGGCTCGAACGAAATATAAAATAAACAATAAATGTGGATAAAAAAATAGAATTTAGTCAACACGCCTTGCTGAAAATAGAAATTCTCGAAAGTCACGGGGTTACAATTTCAACAGATTTAATTTCCGAAACTGTTAGATAGCCGAGTTCGGTATAAGCAAGCGGTCAAAAAAGATTGAATGGACTTGTCCTAAGAGTGGTCTACCAAGAATATTCAGATAGAATTTTAGTAATTACTGCTTATCCTGGTAAGAGGTCAAGATATGAAAAAGATTAGATATAGCCCTGATGCAGATGCGATACTGATCGAAATTTGCGATCGCCCGATCGCATTTGCCGAAGATGAAGGGCAAATGATTCTCCACTATTCTAGCAGTGGAGAACTGGTATTGATCGAAATATTAGACGTCAAACAATTTATCTCGTTAGAAGCTTTTTCTGAAGCAGTTAAGTAATACCCATTTCAAAAAATAATGCAACAGTATTCTTGTCCCCCCCCAAAGCATCGGGGGGGCTAGGGGGGGTCGGAGAGTATTGCATGATTTTAGAGAAATGGTATAAATACTAGCCAAAAACCCTCTATTGCCAAAAAACCCGGTTTCTTTGCTTCTTGCTACTGTTTGAGAACTAAGACAAATAATTGTCTAATCTCCCAAACAAATTCCCAAACCCCGGGCCGTTTTAACCAGAGTACCGTTGAAGTCTACCGGTCTATATTTGGAAATCGCATCTTCCAATGGAACGCTGACAACTTCTCGCTGCTGCCAAGATACCATGCAGTCGTATTTCTCTTCGGCAATTAAATCAACTGCTGCAACCCCAAAAGCAGAAGCAATTAATCTTTCTAACGAAGAAGGCGTTCCCCCGCGTTGAGTGTGTCCCAAAACTGTGACGCGGGTTTCTGCACCGCTACATTCCGAAATTGTATCAGCTAAATACTGACCGATTCCGCCTAATCGACTTTGACCCAAGCGATTTGTGTGCATTACTAATTCGCCTGCTTCTGTGCGAACTGCCTCCGCTACTACAATTAAACAGTAGGTTTTTCCACGATCTTGACGTTCTTGGATTTTGGCGCAGATTTGGGAAATTTTGTAAGGAATTTCGGGAATCAAAATTATATCAGCTCCCCCAGCAATTCCGGCACTAATTGCAATATGTCCGGCATCGCGTCCCATGACTTCAACAATTATTACGCGGCTGTGACTTGCTGCAGTAAAATGCAACCGATCTAGTGCTTCTGTGGCAATATTGACAGCAGTATCAAAACCGATCGAACGCTCGGTTACTCCGACATCATTATCAATAGTTTTAGGAATAGCAACTAAATTCAAATTACCTTCGAGAGCAATCTTCCTGAGAATAGCGAGACTGCCATCGCCACCTATGCCAATTAAGGCATCCAGACCGAGTTGATGATAGCCTTGAATAATATCATCGGAGCGATCGCGCACAGTTCCGTCAGCCATCGGGAAAGCAAAAGGGTTGCCCTTATTTGTCGTGCCCAGCATTGTACCGCCAATGGTGAGCCAAGAGTCTACTTTCTCAATATTCAAAGGAATTGCTTGAGGGGGACGACTCATCAATCCGTTGGTGGCTTGACGAATTCCCATTACTTTCCAATTGTATGTTGCCGTTGCGCGGTACACAACGGCTCGTATCACGGCATTTAAGCCTGCACAGTCACCTCCGCTAGTGAGAATGCCGATACACTTTTGTTCTCCCATAATTTATGCCAGACTTTTGTTACTCAGAACATGGGTTGATATTTTTAGATCCCGATCGTCCAATCCTGATTTGCGACGTAATTTAGCGGCTTTAGCCTCCCAAATCACCGTCTCAAATACAACATAAATTTTACTTGGGATTGAGGCGTTTAGAAACTTGGTTGATGATACCGCTGAGAATTGCACCGCCCATGAGAATTCCCAGGGCGGGATTAAATACGGGCTGCCAGAGACTGTACCATAAATCGAAACCGAGATTCACTCCGGTCGATCGTCCAACTACGGCGATCGCAAACCACCCAAAAATAGCAAAGACGAAAAACACATCAGCTACTAGAATCAAGTTGATAAAGTTAAGAATTTTATCTTTCACGGTCGATAGTTCCTTTTGAGTGTATATGTGTCAACTGTTGACTGTTGACTGTTGACTGATGACTGTTGGCTGTTGACGCTTGAGGGCGGGCACTCTTGGCACCGCCCCTACCTGTTGACTGATGACTGTTGGCTGTTGACTCGATTTTATTAGACCTCTTGCAACCGGAAACGATGTCAGTCGATTTTAGATTGGGGCATTGAAGATTTGAGATTTGCTCTCCCGCTGAATCTGGAATCTTGAAGTTTGAGCGAAAAATTTTCTCTCTCCATGACTTAAATTGGGGGCTTGCATCCATTTTAGGGGGGGTCAAAGTTGGGCAAGCTGTGGGCAAAGGAGCGGATCGATCGCTGCAACAGGCGATCGAATAAAGATAAAATATCATTCAATTGTTGTCGCACACTCGTGGTCAAAATATGGTTCGCTATACACTCCCTCAAAGCCCCGAAATTATTTTAGCTGTCAGAGGGAAAGATTCAGCCAAAGCCCGCGAAGAAGCGATGGATAAGCTGATGGAACTCATGGATGAGGGCAAGCTGCCTACGGAACTCGTGGAGGGATTTGGGCCCAAGCAGTTTGTTGAAGTTAAGGATATCGAAGATGCCGCATCTGATGGCGAAGACACAATTACTGAAGCCGTACAGATTTTGAGCAATTTGGCAAGTCTCAAATTGAAAGTCATGGAATCCCGCGAAGAAGCGCTCAAAATCCGGGAGGCGATCGACATTTTGTTTACAGATGAGACTGTGACTGCGGAGGAAATTGGTCGCCTCAAAGACGGTTTCAAAGTTCTCAAAAACTTCGCCCAAGCTAACGTCCGCTATCGAGAAGCTAGGAGCAAAGCTGAGGAAGCGCGGGAAATTCTCGACGCAGCTTTGCAATCTGTAGAACCCGAAAACAAGGCGCAGAAATCCGCGAAATAGTAGCAGGTTGGATTGAAACTAACATTTTGCACCATTCTCGCTTAACAGGCAGGATGCCTGTTCCACAAATAGTAAATTTTCTTGTGGAACAGGCCGGAAAGCCTGTTCATAAAAAGCTTATTGACAATGGTGCAGCATCTCAGTTGAAACCTATAGCAATCCTCGCATCATTTTCAATAACTGGTTAAGAGGCTAAGAGCCTAGGAATCGATGTCACTTTTGAAGAGCCTCCTGCGAAAATGGAGGCAGAGCCTCGCCTATCTGCGTTACCAGGCAGA